>JAGAJA010000099.1 GCA_017829075.1 Oscillospiraceae bacterium
CCAGTACACTTGTGCGGATAGAAGTGTTTTTTGCCCCGGCAGAGCTGGGGCAAAAAACGGATTTCAAAAGCCCGCTTCGCGGGCAAAACTGATTTTTTTGACAAGATTAGTATTGAACGGCTTTTCAGCGGCTATGCCGCTCCAACCGCTATGCGGTTGGTTCACCCAATAGACAAGTCTATTGGGTGAAATGAAAATAGTATAATAAACGCAGAGCGTTTATTCAGCCCGGCGGCTTCCCGATTTTTAGGGACACGCTGATTAAAGCGCAGCGTATCAAATCTGGTTTTGCGCAAAATATAACTAATGCTATAAGTAAAATATTTCTTATTGCGCAAAACCCGCCGCGTGAGTAGGCTCGTTTGAACGGGGCGAATTTGATTTAATCAGCGTTTCCTTAGAAAAACTAAGCCGAAAAACTGAATAATCCATACCACAAGCAAGAAAGGACACAAAAATGCACTTTAAGAAAATCGCCGCAGCGCTTGCCGCGGCAGCAATCACACTCACCTGCGGCTGCCAGGTTCGTTCGTCATCTGACGCGGCATGGGTCACAGGATCGGGGATATCCAACAAATCAGAGCTGTCTGTCACCTTCGACAGCTTCAACAAGGAATACAAATACTGGCTGCTTGTGAACCAGATTCCGGACGACACCGCTGAGGAAGTCGTGGACAAATGCGCAGAGCAGCGCAGCTCGATCATAAACTACCTCATCAACGAGAAGATCGTACTCGACCAGACCAAGAAAATGGGACTTGACAGCTTCACGCAAGAGGAACTGGACTCCATTGACGAGGATTACAATTCCTTTATCGAACAGACCATAGACAGCTTCAAAAGCTATGTGAACGCCGGAGAATCTGAGGAGGACACGGTTGACGGCGATGCGGCGATACTCGAAGAGGCGGAGAAGATCTTCGACGAAAAGCTCACCGAATGCGGAATGACCCGCGACGACCTGCTCATGTGGTTCAGAAACGCAAAGCTTGCTGAGAAGCTCCGTGAAAAGCTCGCGGAGGACTACACCGTGGAATACAGCGATGCCGAGGACGAGTTCCAGCTAATCGTTGACGGAATAAAGCAGGTGTACGAAGAAGATCCGGTTGGATATGAGCAGAATTTGTACTACAAGTACTACTGGCTTCCGGAAAATTCCCGTATGATAAAGCATATCCTGATAAAATTCGACTCGGACGACTCCACCGAGATATCCGCCGGTCGTGAAAACGGCGACGACGCGGGCGCGGACAGGCTTCGGGAAAGTGCGCTTGAAAAGCTGAAACCCCGCATTGAAGAGATAAAGTCCCTGCTGGACAACGGCGGTGATTTTGACGAACTTGCCAAGACCTACTCCGAGGACAGCGGACTTTCCAGCAACCCTAACGGCTATCTTGTAGTTCCGAATGGCGGCTCCTATTATGAGGAATTCCAGAAAGGCGCGTATGAGCTGGAGAATATCGGCGACTATATGCTGGTAGGCACCGACCTCGGCTGGCACATAATCCAGTACGCTTCCGACGCAGTTATTACCGATGAAAACAAAAAGGCTCTGGTGGATTCCATTTTCACTACGCTTGAGGACAATGCCGCGACCGACGCATATAACGAGGCAATGAAAAAGTGGCGCGAGGAATACGCATACGATATCGACTACATCAGGCTTGAAATAGAGGAAGAAACAGACGAATCCGAAAGTTCTTCGGAAGCAGGCTGATCTCAGAATAACAAAAACATGAAAATAAACAGGATCATCGCCGCAGTTACCGCGGCAGTGGCAATAATTTCACTCACCGCCTGCGGCAGCTCAGAAGCCTCGGACAGCTCTCAGCAGAGCAGCCAGCCCGAATCATCAGTCCAGACCTCCGAAACCGCAGAAACTGCAGAAACCTCGCAGCCGGAAGAATCCGAAGCTGATGAACAGATCAGGTCGATACTGAACTCCGGAACAGCGGAGGATCTCGTTGTCGCAAAAACCTCAAACGGCGCAGAGGGCATGGAAATAACCTTCGGAGAATTCCTCAGCGAGTACCGGTATTACCTTGAAAGCAACGGCTACGACAACGACACGGACAGCTCAGCCGCCGCAGCGTTTTCCTCGGCACGACAGGAGATAATCGACGCGATGATCGAGGACAGGATCGTCCGGGCGAAATTCACGGAATACGGGCTTACGCTCTCTGAGGAAGACAACGAAAGCATCAAATCCGATGTGAATTACGGCATTGAGCAGATAAAATCCGGTATACGGCAGACCCTTTACTACGCCGACAACACCCTCACCGAGGAGGAGCTTACGCTCCAGACGGACGAGCGGTTCGGTCAGCTTCTTTCCGACTGCGGACTTACAATTGAAACACTTACCGGCTGGCAGGAGGCTTACGTCATGAAATCAAAGCTAACCGCCGAGGTGGGGAAAAATGTGGTTTACTCCTTTGAGGACGCACAGGCGGAAATGCAGAAGCTTATCGACACCCTGAAAGCCAGCTATGAAAGCAGCCCAGCGGAATACTACGGACAGAGCTACGCGGACATCTGGGTGCCTGACGGCTCAAGAAAAATTCAGGCGATACTTGTCGGCTTCGACTATGACGCATACTCCCAGATACAGCAGCTTCGCGGCGAGGATAAGGACGAAGAAGCCGACGCCTACCGGGAAGAAAAGCTTGCGGACATTCAGGACAGACACGACGCGTTAATGGAGCTGATAAGCGCCGGAAGCGATTTTGAGCAGCTAATGACCGACTACAACGAGGACGAGGGGAACGGCACATTCCTTCTAACTCCGGGAACAGAGGTATTCGGCACGGATTTTGCGGAATGCGCAATGAGTATAGAAAGCCCCGGAGAAGTCGCGTCCTGCGTGACCGATTACGGCTATTACATAGTCAGATATGCCGAAGAGGTGTCCGTCAGCGAGGAGACCCTCAAAGCCAGCATTGAGGAGCTTCAATACTACCTGCTGGAAAACAAAAGGAGCGAGCTTTTCAGCGCTCAATACGAACAATGGCTGAAAGAATACGCATACGAAACTGACGCGGAGGTTTTAGGTCTTGACTGACCCCGCACTTGCTTGGAGAATTATATGAATACACCTATTGCTGATTTTCTGGATAATTACCAGAGCAGAGAAGCGCTCCGTCTGCATATGCCCGGACACAACGGAGAAAATCCCCACGACATCACAGAGGTAGCCGGAGCGGACAGCCTTTACGAAACCGACACCTCCGGCGGAATCATCGCATGGAGCGAGCAGATCGCCGCGAAGATTTTCGGCGCGGAGAGGACTTGCTACTCCGCCGGCGGAAGTACTCTCGCAATTCAGGCGGCGCTTGCGCTGCTGAAAGCGCAGGGCTGCAAGACCATTGCCGCAGGTCGCTGCTCCCACAGGAGCCTTGTTTCCTCTGCGGCGCTGCTGGATCTCGACATAAAGTGGCTTTATCCACAGGAATATCCCTCCGCCGCCGTTGACTTCGGAGAAAAGGAAATTTCCGGCGCGGACGCGCTGTTTGTCACAAATATCGACTATTACGGCGGCACCTGCCGGGTGGAAAACCCGAAACTCCCGGTGGTCTGCGACAACGCCCACGGAGCATATCTTAAATTCGTGAACAAGGCGGCGTTCGGCAGGGATTACCTCCACCCCATGGAATTCGGCTATCCGGTGATCTCGGCAGAATCCGCGCACAAGACCCTCCCGGCGCTCACCGGAGCGGCATATCTGCATTTCTCAAAGGGCACGGACTATTCCCGCGCAAAGGAGATGACCGCGCTCTTCGGAAGCACAAGCCCCTCCTACCTCATTATGGAGAGCCTTGACAAATTCAACGGCAGATATCTCGCCGATCCGGACTTTACGAACCGCGCCTGCGCAAGCGTGATGAAGCTGAAAAAGCGCCTTATCGCCGACGGATTCACCCTCAGGAAAAGCGATCCGCTGCGCATTACGCTGAACACCCGCGCATGGGGCTATTCCGGGCAGGAATTTGCCGCCCAGCTCCGCTCCCACGGCACTGAATGCGAGCTGGCGGACGAGAATTACGTCGTGCTTCTGTTCTCTGCGATAACTACCACCGAGGACTGCCAGCGAGCGTGTATTTCGCTGGAGCTTATCCCCAGAAAAGAAGCCCTGCCGCTCATCACCTACCCGGTAATAAAGCCGAAAAAGGAGCTTTCCGTCCGGGAAGCGATGTTCCGCAAACAGAAAACGATCCCGGTTTCGGAAGCCGTTGGAAAGATCTGCGGCGGTATCCAGACTCCCTGTCCTCCCTGCATTCCGATCATCATGCCCGGCGAGCGCATTGACGCAGAAGCCGCCGAAGCGCTCAAACTGTACGGCGTGAAAACCGTATCGGTTCTGGAATGATCACCCCCGGAACAGCCTTTCGATATCCCGGTGCGGCACATTGCGCAGCTTATACCTGCGCCGCCCGGCAACGGCAAGAGTAATATCACACATTCCGGAGAATTTCTGGAAAATATTCCTGCCGATTTTCTTCATCGGTATTTTGACGTCCGGAATGACTGCGGTGTAAAGCCTTGCCCCGCGCCGGAAAGCAAGCCCTGTCATACCGCGCTCCCTTGAAGCTCCGGACATTCTCATATATATCGCGTAGGTCACGGTGAACCACAGACTTATGACCACCCCGCTCCACAGCAGCGACTGAACCAAGTCCGCGCCGATAGGCTCGGCAATAAAGGTCAGCGCCAGAGCCGCGGCAAATCCCGCCAGCCAGCCCAGCGGAACAGCGCTATGCCCGAAGATCGCCGAAAACGGCGGCTTTATCCTGCCCTCCTGCGGCAGCGGAAGCCTGCACATTTTTGACAGAATTCTGTCGGCGGTGCGGCGGCTCACCGGAGGAAACAGCATAACATCATGGCAATAGAGCGGCGCAGACCGGAGCAGCAGCGTTGTCAGTGTATCGCAGCGCAGGCAGGCGGTGAGGTTATTTCGTACAAGACGGCACTCATATAATGTGAATACTCCCCGCTGTATCGTAATAAATCCGCTCTCGCAGGAAAGCCTGAACCGCAGCATTCCCAGCGCCTTTCTGAAGAATACGAACAGCCACGCCGCGCCCACAAATACCGCAGCAAGCGCGGTTATCCTCGGAACTCCGATATGAAGTGCTCCGAGGGTCTGGCTCAAGCCCTCAGCAGCGCCCAGCATTGCGGACATTATGCGGTCAAAGCTTTCGCTGCCGAACACTCCCCCTATACGGTTAAGGAACAGCCCAAAGGTGATGACCCCGCTGAGAGCACGGGTATCTACGAATGCCCCGGCTATCGACTGGAACGCGCCCGCCTTGATGTGAATTCCGTCATAGTCCGGCAGGAACGGCAGCCGTTCGTTATTCCGCATATAAAAGAACACCCCGCCGGAAAGAGTGCTTATCTCCACCCGTTTCCCCCGGAGAAGACGCAGAACAAGCGTTCTGCGTATCTCTATCTTTGTCACTGCGGCAAACGGTATCTCACATCTCCTGCGGAGGAGCAAACCCTTTGTGACAACGATATTTCCGGGACTTAATTCCGTGCGCAGAAATATCCGGCGCAGGACAAAGTACAGCAAAAAATCCATAAAACCTTCTGCCCCTCAGACGGGACAATCACATAAATAAAAAGGAGCATTTTCTGATGAAAACATCATGTATCATTCTCGCGGGAGGAGCCGGAAAACGCATGAAATCCGAGCGCCCGAAAGTCCTCGCGGAGGTTCTTTGCAAGCCTATGCTGGGCTGGGTGCTTGACGCAGCGGAGCAGTTCGGCTTTGACGAGATCGCGGTAGTCACAGGATACCGCGCCGACCTCACCGGAGAGTATATTTCCTCCCGTGCAGGTAAAATCACGGTATGTCATCAGCCGGAGCAGAAAGGCACCGGCGACGCAGCGCGCTGCGCACAAGAGGTCATAAGCCGCTGCGATAACGTCTGCATTCTTAACGGCGACGCGCCCTTTATCGACAGCGAAACCCTCCGTTCCTCGCTGGAAATGCACACCAACTCAGGAAGTGATGTAACAGTTATCACCGCAGAGATAAAAGACCCCCAGGGCTACGGCAGAATTATCCGCACCGGCGGGAAATTCACTGCAATCCGCGAACAAAAGGATTGTTCCCCGGAGGAAGCTAAAATATGCGAAGTGAACAGCGGCGCGTACTGGTTCAGCGCGCAGAAGCTGTCCGAAGCCCTGCCGAAGCTCTCCACCAACAACGCCGCCGGGGAATACTACCTCACCGACTGCGTGGAATTTATGGAGCGCCGCAGCGCCTACACCTCCGAAAATCCGAATATCGTCCTCGGAGCGAATACCCGCGCCGCTCTGCTGGAGCTTAACCAGCTTGCAAGGCTCAGAAAGCTCTCTCGGCTCATGGAGGAGGGCGTAAGCTTTATCACCACCGACGGAATAATAATCGGCGGCGATGTGAAGATAGGCTGCGACACAACTATCCTGCCGAATACCGTGATACTCGGAAACACCGAGATCGGCAAGGGCTGCGTTATCGGCGCAAACTCCCATATCGAAAACTGCAAGATCGGCGACAATGTTCAGCTTAACAACGTTCAGGCTTACGATTCCATTGTGGAGAACGATGTAAAGATCGGGCCTTTTGCGCAGCTCCGTCCCGGAACTACTATCCGTCAGGGCGTGAAAATCGGCGACTTCGTAGAGATAAAGAACAGCGACATCGGCGTAAACACCGCAGTCGCTCACCTCACCTATGTCGGTGACAGCGATGTCGGCAGAGGAGTTAATTTCGGCTGCGGCTGCGTCACCGCGAACTATGACGGAATAAACAAATTCCGCACAAAGATCGGCGACCATGCGTTCATCGGCTGCAACACCAATCTTATCGCGCCAGTTGAAGTCGGCGAAAATGCGACAACCGCCGCCGGCTCTACCATTACAAAGCCCGTCCCGGCAAACTCCCTCGCAGTGGAGCGCGGACAGGTGAGAGTTATCGAAAACTGGGGCAAAAACGCCCTGCGTAAGAAAAAGTGAGGTAAATATGAAAGCTCTTGTCGTGGTGGATTATCAGAAGGATTTTGTAGACGGCGCCCTCGGCTTTCCCGGAGCGGAAAAGCTGGAGCCAGTCATTCTCGATAAAATAGCGGACTGCCGCAGAAACGGAGGGCAGGTCATATTTACCCTCGACACCCACGGTGAGGATTACCTCTCCACCGCCGAGGGAAAGAAACTCCCGGTGATCCACTGCGTAAAGGACACCCCCGGACACGCCCTTTACGGCAGGCTTGCCGAAGCAATAGCTCCGGAGGACGTGATCATTGAAAAGCCGGCTTTCGGCTCGCTGGAGCTTGCTGATTACCTCCACAGGCTCTCACCGGAGGAGGTGGAGCTGTGCGGACTTGTCACAGATATCTGCGTCATTTCCAATGCAATCATCGCTAAAGCCGCTCTCCCAGAAAGCAGGATAGTCGTGGACTCCGCAGCCTGCTCCTGCGCCGACCCCGCCTCCCACGAAAGAGCGCTTTCAGTTATGCAGGGAGTGCAGATAGAGGTAATCTGATCCTTACTCACAACGCCATAAAGCCCCCGGCAAGCCGTCGTCATCACGGCAAGCCGGGGGCTTTATTCAATCTTCGCTTCGGTCTGTGGCTTACCTCTGTGAAGAATAATTTTTGGTCAGCCCGCCGCATTCGGGTGTTTTCCGCTAAAGCAGCTTTTGGCTCAGCGGAAATACCCACGTCGGCGGACTGAATTTATATTTGGGGGAAGGAGAAATCAAAATTACTGCTGGGAAACCGTCACTGTTCCGCTGGTAAGGGAAGCGGTCAGCTTGTGCTTGTTTGCGCCGCCGAACTCGCCGTTTGTTCCCTTGCCGAGGTTCATAAATCTGCCCTTTTCCTGACCGAGGTCTGTCTTTACCACGCCGGAAACTCCGCTGAACGAAAGCTCAAAGCCGGAATTCTCAGGCAGCGCAACGTTCACGTTTCCGCTGATGAGGCTGACATTCAGGTCGTTGTTCCACTCGGCATAAGAAACATTCACGCTGCCGCTGGTAACGGAAATGCTGCCCTTTCCGGAAATTCCGTTAACTGTTGTAGTTCCGGAAACGGAATGAATGCCGAACTCCTCTGCCTTGTAGCCGGTTACAGTTGCATTTCCGCTGACCGTACATACGCTGAGGGACTTAGCAACGCCGCCCTCCTTATCCTCAACAAAGCCGTCGCCGCCTATCGGAGTTCCGGGATTTGTAAGGGTGATGTTGCCGCTCGCGGACTGGAGCTTAACCTCGTTAAAGAACGCGTTTACGTTGATATTGCCGCTGGCGGTGTTAAGACTGAAGCTGTCCGCCAGAACTGCGCCAATCTCTACTCCGCCGCTGGCGGTGTTGACCTTGATCTTCTCGTATTTGTGCGCCGGAAGCTTCACCGTAATGGTGTAATCCTCAGAGCACTTGTTGCCGAAAATGTTGAAGCTGAAGCTCTCCTTGAGGGTCAGCGCCTTTCCGGAAAGCACCGCGCAGAACTCCGGCGAATCCTTGGGGTTGTCGTACTCAACGTAGATCTCGCTGCCCTCATAGGGGGTCATGATGATCTTTGCTCCGAGGGAGCTTACCTCGATAGTGTTGATCTCGTTATTGAATGTGTATGTCTGCTTCTCTGCCATGATAAAAACTCCTTTCAGTGGGTCTTTTGATGTTTTTGATTGAATTATGGTGTATTTTGAGCGCACCCGTGGTAGAGGGCTGCGATTTTCGCTTTTTGCAGCCCCCGCCGCTGTGCGTTTTTAACGTTTAGTGATTACAAATTTCCTAAGGCTTCGGATACCTCCGCCATCGCCTGCTCAACGGCTGACTGAACCTCATCTCCGACAGCTTCGACCGGAGCGACTTCTGCGACTTCTTCGACAGGATCGACTTCTGCGATGCCGGTCGCTGTTGTTACAACCTCATTGTTGGAAATAACCACCGCATCAACCGCGGTTATTGTTACTTCGCTGCTGACAATCTTGATATCGCCCGCAGATACGTCCGCGTCAATGGTGAAGTTACCGCCGTTCAGCGTGATAGTTTCATTGTCGGAAGCGGTCTTGTTCACTCCGCAGGCATTTACTTTGATGTCGCCCGCGCTCTTGTCGCACTCTATCTTCGCGGAAGCGTTCTCCGGGATATCCAGAACTGCTTCGCCCGCGCTCACATTTACATCGCAGTCGCCGTTAAACTCCGCGAACTGAGCCCTTGCAGACCCGGCTGATACGTTTATCTTGCCCTTTCCGGTAAGCCCGTAAACCTCTGCGCCGCCTGCGCTGACATCAATATCATACTTCTCCGTATGGACGTTGTATGCTTTAAGCGAGCCAGCCGAAACATCTATCTCAATGCTCTCAGTGTACATATCGGGCTGAGTATACCTTACCTCACCCGCCGAAGCGTCCAGCTTGGTCTTTATCGACTTTACGCCGCTGCACTCAACATCGCCTGCGCCGCAGTACAGCTTCAGCTCCTCGTAGACCTTATCCGGCACAAGCACCGTCACTTTAGCAGCGGGTGTGAACATACTGCCGTCAAACAGCCGCTTTATCCAGTCGCCCGGATTCTGCCACTCATTGTATACTTTAAGCTCACCGCCGCTTATCTTGACGTTCACTCTGGTGGTGTTCTGACCATCAACCGTCACCCGGGTGTTATTCTCTGAGTGCGGCTTTATCACTACTCTGCTTGCGCCCGCTTCTACCCTGATGCTGTCATATTCGCCCTCCAGCGTTGTGGTGGAGATTTCCCCACTGGTTCCGGAAAGCTCCGAATAGCTGACGTCCGGGTTCACTCCCAGCACCGCTGTTGAAATTCCAAACGCTATGAACGAGAAGATGCACAGCGGGAGAAATATTCTTATCAAAACTTTCATGCCGTACCCCTCCTCACAGATTGTAAATAGCCTTTACATGGCTAATTACTATGCTCTTTATCCAGTGAATATATGCTTTAACCAAACCAACACACGCGCAGCCAAGAAGCACCGCGCCGCTCACCATGCCGCCGCAAAGGAATATCCTGCTGAGCACATGGAAATAATCATTGCCAAGCTGTGCGAACCCCGCCGAACCAAGCCCGATAACAACGCTTGTGAACAGCCCGATTATCAGCGAAGCCACCGTCGGCAGCAGCCACGACCACAGGAACACGTCCAGACACAGGCAGGTTATCAGATTCCCAACGTTTACGTCCGGCTTCATTCCCTTTAAGTCCTTGAATTTGAAACCGCCCTTGCCGCTTCCGACAGGCTTGCAGCACTGCGGAGGAACCTCTCCCTGACGGCTGGTGGAATTGTTCTGCGAACGTTCGTCCGTCTGCTGAGGAATGGAACTTGCCGTATTCGCCGCGCCGGGAGCGGGCTGCTCCTGAGCGCTGTGCTGCGGAGTGAATTCCCTCGGCTGGGAGGCTTCGGAATTCATCTGCGCCGACTGGCTCGCGACCGGCTCCGCCGCGATATGCTCCGGAGTGTATTCCCTCGTCGCCTCTTCCTTTACCAGATTTATTTTCGGTGAAACCGGAGCAGGAGTTTCCGGCTCCTCCATAAGATGCTCCGGAGTGTATTCCCTTATCGCCGGCTGCTCAGGCTGTACAGGCTGTACAGGCTGCTCTGGCTGCTCCTCCGGCTTATCCTTGATAAGCGAAATGTCCGCAGGAACGTCCATTCCCGGCTTTGTGAGAGAAACCCTCGGCTGCTCGTTTGCTATCGCATTCGCAACTATCGAGTTCAGTCGTGTGCTTTCTATGTCAAGGTAATTCCGGGCGATCTCCTTTACGTCCCCAAGCTTTTCGCAGGTTTCCTCCTCGGTGAAGCCCTCCTCCTGACTTGCCTTGAAATGCTCCTCGAAGTCCGCAAAGATCTCTTCATCGTTGTCGATACCTATTCTGTGCAGCTCGTTATGGAGATTATACAGGAAATCTCCCTTGTTTTTTGCGATCATTTTCCGTTGTCCCCTTTCAGCAAAGCGTTTACGCTATCCACAAACACAAACCATTCCGACAGCAGCTTTTCCTTTTCTGCCCTGCCGCTCTCTGTAATTTTGTAGTACTTTCGCGGCGGCCCTTCCTGCGACTCCACTATGTAGGAGTCTATCACGCCGTTGTCTTTAAGCCGCTTCATCAGCGGATATACTGTTCCCTCGGTTATCTGCATACATTCAGATATCCTGTTCACCAGCTCATAGCCGTAACAGTCGCCGTTGCACAGCAGCGACAGAACGCACAGCTCCAGAGTTCCTCGTTTAAGCTGAGAGTTCATTTTTCACCTCCAGCAGGCTATTATCTATTTCAAGGTACTTTGTTTTGCAAGGTAGCCTGTTCAAAAAAACCGGAACAATTTGTTTTCCTGTTCCATGCTCCAATTATACCACAAGGTATTATGTTTTGCAAGGTACTGAATACACAAATTACAGATAATTTCCAAAGGGTTTTATGTGCATTTTTACCAACAGATGATATCCAGATATTTCCCATATAGGAAAAACCCCTGTTGAACCGCTGTATTTTGTGTAAAAAACTCTTGTATAAATCCGCTTTTTGTGGTAAAATGATAAAGTATATAATAATACCTTAATAAAGGAGAAAAACAATGTCCAGAGATTATTCCACCTACGAAAGCCCGTTCTGCACCCGCTATGCCAGCAAGGAGATGCAGTACATCTTTTCCGCCGACAAGAAGTTTTCCACATGGCGCAGACTGTGGGTAGCCCTTGCCAGAGGCGAAATGAAGCTCGGTCTTAACATCACACAGGAGCAGGTAGACGAGCTTGAAGCCCACATCAACGACATTAACTACGAGGTAGCGGAGGAGCGCGAGAAGCTTGTCCGCCACGATGTAATGTCCCACGTTTACGCCTACGGTCAGCAGTGCCCCAAGGCAGCGGGAATTATCCACCTCGGCGCAACCTCCTGCTATGTCGGCGACAACACCGATGTTATCGTAATGCGCGACGCTCTCCAGCTTGTAAAGAAAAAGCTGCTCAACGTCATCAACAACCTCGCCGGCTTCGCAAACGAGCACCGCAGCCAGCCCTGCCTCGCTTATACCCACCTCCAGCCCGCGCAGCTCACCACCGTTGGCAAGCGCGCTACACTGTGGATAAACGAGCTGATGATGGACTATGAAGAGATAGAATACCGCATAGCTAACCTCAAGCTTCTCGGTCAGAAGGGCACCACTGGTACTCAGGCGTCTTTCATGGAGCTTTTCAAGGGAGATAGTGCGAAGATAAAGGCTCTCGAAAAGTCCATTGCAGAGGAAATGGGCTTTACCGACTGCGTTCCGGTCAGCGGACAGACCTACTCCAGAAAAATGGACAGTCAGGTGCTTTCCACCCTCGGCGGTATCGCACAGAGCTGCTCCAAGTTCAGCAACGACCTGCGTATCCTCGCTAACTTCAAGGAGATGGAAGAGCCCTTTGAGCAGAACCAGATAGGCTCCTCCGCAATGCCCTACAAGCGCAATCCCATGCGCTCTGAGCGTATCACCTCCCTCGCAAGATACGTTATGATAGACACCCTGAACCCCGCTTTCACCGCCGGAACTCAGTGGTTTGAGCGCACCCTTGACGACAGTGCAAACAAGCGCGTTTCCGTTGCGGAGGGCTTCCTTGCGGTAGACGCTATCCTCAACATAATGATTAACGTCACCAACGGTCTTGTGGTTTATCCTAAGGTCATCGAACAGAGAGTTATGCGTGAACTGCCCTTCATGGCTACCGAAAACATTATGATGAGAGCCGCAGAAAAGGGCGGCAACCGTCAGGAGCTCCACGAGAGGCTCCGCCAGCACAGCATAGCCGCAGCAAAGGTAGTCAAGGAGGAAGGCGGCGAAAACGACCTCGTTCAGAGAATTGCCGCAGACCCGATGTTCCAGATCACCGAGGAAGAGATAAGAGCGGTGCTGAAGCCTGAAAACTACACAGGACGCGCTCCGGAGCAGGTCAAGGAGTTCCTTGACGAGGTAGTTTTCCCGGTTCTCGAAAAGAACAAGCAGCTTCTCGGCGAAAAGGTAGAATTAAGCGTCTGATCGGGAGTAGAAAATCAGTTGAAAAAATGGCTTTGTGCGGATATTCCCGCAGAAAATGACGAAA
This sequence comes from Oscillospiraceae bacterium, assembly GCA_017829075.1. The sequence goes on from JAGAJA010000099.1 coordinate 13,087, forward strand.
TAAAACAGCAGTTCGGGGAGCTTCTCGGCGGAGTAATGCTCAGCCGGGGAATAAACTCCCTCGACCGCGCAAAGGAATTCTTCGGTTGCAGCAGCCTGTCCGACCCGCTGCTCATGAAAGACATGGAGCAGGCAGTGGAGATAATCCGCGCCGCTCTTGACGAGGGGAAAAAGATCACTGTTTACGGCGACTATGACTGTGACGGAGTGACCTCTGCCGCAATGCTCTACGGCTACCTTGAAGCTATGGGCGCGGAGGTAGATTACTACATACCCGACCGCAGCGAGGGCTACGGCATGAACGTTGACGCCCTGAAGCGCATTCTGGACAGCGGCTCGGAGCTTATCATCACCGTGGACAACGGCATTTCCGCAGCCGAAGAAGCGGAATATATCCGCAGCCGCGGGGCGCAGCTAGTCATAACCGACCATCATCAGCCCCCGCAGGAGCTTCCGGTATGCGAAGCCTGCGTAGATCCCCACCGCGCGGACGATAACTCTCCGTTCAAGGATCTGTGCGGCGCAGGGGTAGTTTTAAAGCTGCTGTGCGCCCTTGAGGAGGACGAGGAGTTCGTCATGGAGCAGTACGCCGAGCTTGCCGCAGTCGGCACTATCGGCGACGTTATGCCGCTTATCGGCGAAAACCGCTATATCGTGCGGCGAGGTATCGAAAATATCCGCAGCAGTCAGAATATAGGTCTGGAGCGCCTGCTGAAAAGCGCGGGTATCGCTCCGGAAACCGCCGACGCGTCAAGCATCGCCTATTCACTCTGTCCAAGAATAAACGCCGCCGGGCGCATGGCTGGGGCGGACAAGGCAGTACAGCTCCTGCTGACGGAAAACCCGGAGCAGGCTTCTCTCCTTTCGGAGGAGCTGACACTGCTGAACGACAACCGCCGCGCCGAGGAAACCAAGATAATGGACGACGTGAACCGCCAGCTTGAACAAAATCCCTCTCTGCTTAAGGAACGGGTGCTGGTGGTGTCCGGCAAGGGCTGGCACCACGGAGTAATCGGGATAGTCGGGGCGCGGATGCTGGAGAAATACGGCAAGCCCGTGCTTATCATCGCTATTGAAAACGGAGAAGCCCGCGGCTCCGCAAGGGGCATTGACGGCTTTTCGATATACAAGCTGCTGGAACGTTGCAGCCGGGTGCTGACAAAGTTCGGCGGACACCTAAAAGCGGGGGGATTTTCACTTCCCGCCGATAAAGTCGAGGACTTCCGGCAGATGGTGTACGCATTCTGCCGGGAATGCTACCCGAAAATGCCGGAATACACCGTTTACGCAGATATGGAGGTCACCGGAAAGCAGCTCACCGAGGAAGCTCTCACCGAGCTTTCAAAGCTGGAACCCTGCGGCGAGGGCAACCGCAAGCCGCTGTTTCTGCTGAGGAACTGCGTGGTAAGCTCCAAGCGCGCGCTCAAAGAGGGCAGATTTACCAGCTTTGAAGCGCAGACCGGCGGAGTTAAGCTGAAAGCTCTCTGCTTTGGCATTCCCTTTGCAAAATTCCACACCGAGATAGGCGGAATGGTGGACATCATTGCCACAGCAGAGCTGAACGAATTCCGGGGCGAGAAAACCGTGACCCTGAAGGTTCAGGAGCTTCGTCCCTCCGGCTTCCGGGAGGACAGGTTCTTTGCGGCGCAGCGCACCTACGAGGAGATATCACGGGGCGAGGGCTGCGACAAGCGGCTCGCGCCGAGGGTGATTCCCGACCGTGAAGCGCTTAAATCGGTATACGACCTGCTGCGAAAGCACGGCGGTCTTATGTCCGCAGAAGAAATGTATCTTTACGGCGGCGGGGAGCTTAATTACTGTATGCTGCGCATTGCGCTGGACGTATTCGCAGCGGCAGGCATGGCGGAAATATCCGCAGACGCGGGTGAAGTAAGGCTTATCCCGGTGAAACAGAAAACAGATCTTATGTCCGTAGGACTTCTGGCGGAGCTTCGCCGCAGTCTTACATAAAAATACAAAATTCGGGGAAATATTTTATGCGGCGGAGTATCGCCGCGGAGGGTGGTTTTCAGCATGACAAGTTCAGCGAGTTCAGCAAGTTCAGCGAGTGCGACAGGCACAGTGACTACATTTGAACAGCTTGTGGATAAAATAAAGGCGAGCGAAAAGGCATACGACCTCAACAAGATCACGCAGGCATACGAGGTGGCTGACAAGGCGCACGCCGGGCAGCTCCGCACCTCCGGAGATCCGTATATAACTCACCCGCTGGCTGTCGCGTCGATCCTGCTGGATTACTGCATGGATACCGATACAATCTGCGCCGCTCTGCTGCACGATGTTGTAGAGGACACTGCCGTGACCCTCGATGAGCTGAGGAAGAAATTCGGCGACGATGTAGCGCTCATGGTGGACGGAGTTACCAAGATAGGACTTGTTCCGCTGAACTCCAAGGAGGAGCAGCATGCGGAGAATATCCGGAAGATACTCATGGCTATGTCAAAGGATATCCGGGTAATTATCATCAAGCTCGCCGACAGGCTGCACAATATGCGGACATTAGGCGCGCGCCCTCCCCAGAAGCAGCGCAAGACCTCCCTCGAAACCATGAACTTCTATGCGCCCATAGCCCACCGTTTAGGTATGAGCGATGTCAAGGAGGAAATGGAGGATATCGCAATTCACTACCTCGACCCCTACGGCTGCAAGGAAGTAGAAGAGCAGATAGCCCTCCACAAGGAAGAACGCGACGCGTTCATTGAAAGCATCAAAAAGCGCATCAGAGAGCGCATTACCGACATCAAGCCCGAACCGATAATCGAGGGGCGTGTAAAGTCGATTTACAGCATTTACAAGAAAGTCTATGTCAAGAACAAGCGCTTTGACGAGATCTATGACATATACGCGGTGCGTGTCATCGTGCAGTCAGTCATTGAGTGCTACAATGTTCTTGGCGTTATCCACGATATGTTCCGCCCGATACCCTACCGTTTCAAGGACTATATCGCCACCCCGAAGCCTAACCGCTACCAGTCACTGCACACCACCGTCATAGGCCGCGAGGGTATCCCGTTTGAGGTACAGATACGCACGGTGGAAATGCACAACACCGCACAGTACGGCGTTGCTGCGCACTGGAAGTACAAAGCAGGTCTGTCCGGAAACGTGTCCGGTGAAAAGCGCTTCGACTGGATACGCCAGCTTCTGGAGCGCCAGCAGGAAGCGGACGACGTTGAAGCTATCACCGACGCAATAAAGACGGATCTCGCCCCGGACGAGGTATTTGCGTTCACCCCGAAGGGAGACGTTATCGCGCTTCCGGTGGGGGCAACGGTAATAGATTTCGCCTATTCTATCCACACTCAGGTGGGAAATAAAATGACCGGCGCAAAGGTCGGCGGCAGAATGGTGAGCTTCGATTATGAGGTAAAAACCGGAGATATCGTGGAGATACTCACCTCCGGTTCGCCGAATTACGGCCCCAACCGCAACTGGCTGGAGATCGCCAAAACCACCGAGGCAAAGAGCAAGATACGAAGCTGGTTCAAAAAGGAATGCCGCGATGAGAACATCGAGCGCGGCAGAGAGGAGCTTGAGCACGAGTTCAAGCGCAACGGAATTGCGGTCGAACCGGAGCTTCTCCAGTCGGTGGCACAGCGCCAGCGGCTTGGCTCAGTGGAGGATCTTCTGGCGGCGATAGGTTACGGCGGAGTATCCCTGTCCAAGATAATCCAGCGCATCAAAGAAGACCAGATGCGCACCCACAAGGAACAGCAGGCAGTCCAGACCGCAGCCGCCGCAGACCCGCAGGAAAATATTGCGGAAAACAACCGCCGCAGCCGCAAAAAGGGCATTATCGTGGAGGGCGTGGACAACTGTCTGGTGAAGTTCGCCCAGTGCTGCAATCCGCTCCCCGGCGACCCGATAATCGGCTTTGTGACGAGGGGCTTCGGCGTATCTATCCACAAGCAGGACTGCATTAACGTAATAAACAACATGGACAACCCGGACAACAAGGATCGCTGGATAAAGGCGAGCTGGGCAGGAGTTGACGACTCCACCTACCGGGCGACAATTGACGTTATCGCCGAGGACAGGATAACGATATTCGCAGATATCACCACGGCAATTGCGACAAACCACATTCCGCTGCACGAGCTTAACGCGCACCACCTGAAAAACGGCAACATGAACCTTGTTGTAACAGTAGAGATAGCCGGAATGGAGCAGCTTTCCAACGTCATGGGCAGGCTTCAGAAAATTCCGGGGGTAATTTCAGTCGAAAGAACCGGAAAGCAGTAAAAGGAGTGATCCTATGCAAATTTATCAGCTTCCCTTAGGGGCATTGCAGACCAACTGCTATATAATTGAGGGCGAAAACAACCGCGCCGTTGTTATCGACCCGGCTTCTGTGACGGAGCTTGAAATGTTCCTGAACAGCCACGGACTTACTCTTGGCACTATCATAATTACCCACGGTCATTACGACCACTTCGCCGGCGCTGCGGAACTCAGCCGCAAATCCGGGGCTAAGATACTTGCCTCCGCGCCGGACGAGGAAATGTACGGCAGCGCTCAGAAAAGCTGGGCGGATTTCATGCCGGTGGAATTTCAGCCGATAAAGCCAGATATACTGTATTCAGACGGGGAGGAATTCACCGCCGAGGGGCTGAGTTTCCGGGTAATGTCCGCTCCGGGGCATACCGCAGGAAGCTGCCTGCTGTTCATGCAGAATGACGGCGAGGAAGTGATTTTCGGCGGAGATGTGCTGTTTCTCTGCGGAGTTGGACGAACTGACGGCTACTCCGGCAATACCCGTGATATGCTTGACAGCCTTGAGAAGATAGCGAAGCTGCCGGGGGACTACAAGATATATCCGGGGCATGGCAGCAGCACAACGCTTGCTTATGAGCTGGAGAATAATCCGTATCTGGGTAGGTACAGGTAAATTGGAATTTGTCGGGCAGTAGAAGCAAGCGGCGAAGCCAAAAAAAGCCTTGATTGTTCGCAAAACAACCTACCTGCAGGAATGGGGCTTTATGCCGTCGGCAGCGCACCTTCCCTCGTTCAAAATTCCTTTCACTTTCTATCTGCGAAAAACCGGACAAGGGGGGAAAGGGGAGAGGGGAAGAGGAGTCTGAGGAGAAAACCGTAGGGGAAAGGGGGGAACGTCCGGTTTTTGTCGGATTTTCTTAGTTCCCCCCTTTC
>JAGAJA010000100.1 GCA_017829075.1 Oscillospiraceae bacterium
CACGGCAGATTTCTATGACTTATATCATCTGCGTCGTTACCAAACCTTGAAATACATACAGTATTACTGCGGTTTGGTGCCTAGCATCTGATATAAGTCATGTACGAAATCTGCTCGTGTCCCGGTTTTTAGAGGTTCCCAGAAAAGAAAACGGCTCCGCCACAAAAGGGCAGAACCGTTGATCTGAATTATTCAGCGTTTTTGAGCGCTTCGCTTTTAGAAACTCTTGCGACTTTTCTCATCTGCAGCAGAGCCACGACTATGTAGCACCCCAGTCCCGTGAAGAACATCACGGCGTATGTCGCAGGGGTCACTGAAATCGGAAGATAGCCGGTCATCATAGTGTAGAGATAACCGTTGACGATGGCTTTCATAGCGATATCAATGAACGGTATCGCAATAACCAGACCGAAAATAACCGCGATCGTAGTGGAAGCAATATACAGTGCTGCTATCTCGCCGCTGCGGAACCCGAGTATCTTCGTCATTGCAATGGACTGGAAATTCCGTTCGATGACCTGTTTGCACAGCACATACACAACGATGACGAAGAACAGCGCTCCGAACCACTTTATCATGTCCATCATGCCGCCCAGTGAAACCATGAGCTGAGTTGAAAGCTTGGTGTAATCGGAAGCGGTGATTACTGTTGCGACATCGTCCGCGGGCAGTTCTGTCAGTTCAGCGTTGGAGAAATATCCGGTGAAGTATCCGGAATCATTCCCGAATGTGCGGTTGAAGTCCGCGATGTTCATGAATATCGCGAGGGAGGATTCATAATGATAAACTCCCGCTATATCCAGTGTGTAGGAGGTATCGCGCTTATACTTTTCATCAAGCGTTATGCTGCCGCCGTTTCCAAGCCCGAATTTAGCGTTGACACCGGTGGAGACCAGCACTTTTCCCTCCGGTATCTCAGCGGGAACATACTTGCTGTCCTTAGCTATGCCGTAGACTGTAATGCTGTCAGTGAGATATCCGGGCTTTGTATAGTCGTAGGAAGCCATCGCGAATTTTTCAGCGCCCGCATCGGTGACTTCGGCTGCTTCATCGCAGTCGTAGAGAATATACTGATATTCGCTTATCATGTCGCGAACGACGATGTTCTGATAATCGTCCAGCATACGCGGCATCATGTCTCCGAAAGCGATAAGCACTGCGCCGAAGAGTATCCCGACTATCATAACGATATATCCGGGCAGGTTGGTGAAGAAAATACGCAGGCTGAATCTGGTGCGGAAAGGTATCTTTGTGTTAAGGCGCATAGCCTTTTTATTGCGGTTCTTCCTGAGGTCGTGCCGCAGAAATTTCAGCGGGCTGAGCTTCAGACGGGAAGTCAGCACCAGCAGATTGATTATCAGCATAAGCACGATGGGAACCACCGTTGAAAGAATAAATGCCGAAGCGTCCCAGACGGTGTAGTAATCAGTGAGGGAATAGCTTCCGCGGTAGAGTTCAACGCAGTAGTCCTTTATCACGGTGTAGCCGAGGACATTTCCAACAACTGCCGCAACAAGCGTTACGACAACGGGAAGCACCATGTAGTGACGGATAAGCTCTCCTTTTGTGAATCCGGAGGCGCGCAGCGTGCCGATGACTCCCGCTTCCGCGGTGATGGTGTTCGAAATGGTGACGGCGAAAATAAACGCGATGAGCCCTATCATCATGTAGCACATTACCATTGTGCCCGCCTCGTCGCCGCCGATGTCGTCTATCGAGAATGTGACCGCCTGATTGAGGTAGCGCGGAATGTAGTTATCCACCGCGATTATATCAGTCTTGTCTATTTCCGGTTCGAACTCCTCGCCCTCGGGCATGGTGAACTCTGTTCCGTTTATTTCTGCGTCCGCTGCGTCTTCGACTATCCCGAAAAGGAAGTCGTCCAGTTCAGTGGAAAGCTGGTTTTTTCGGGGTTTTTCTATCTGCGGCAGGTAGTGGTCTGCGAGTTCCTTTTCGTCCGGCATTTCTGGTTCATTTCCGCTCAGTACCGCGCTGGCGGTGCTTTCGATGAGCGAAAATTCGTAATCGTCCGCGCTTACGGAAAGGTCAGATTTTGAGGGTGCGCTTCCGGTCGTCATGTATATCTGCGTGTACTCCGCAGCACCCGTCTGCAGTCTTTCGGAGACCTCGGTAAGCTTGCTTTTTATCGCTTCTTCGTACAGGTCTGCATATTCTTTTCCCGCAGTTTCCAGCTTGTCGGTCAGCACTTCAACCTGGGCTTTTACTATCTCTTCGCCATAGTCGGTCAGTTCGTCCTTTACCACGTCCAGGAACTTGTCAGAGCGCTCCGCAGCTTCGATATCGTCGGCGGGAGCCGTGTTGTACAGCCATGCGTAATTGTATTTCAGCTTCCTGCTTCCGAGCATGTTTATTCCGGATTCGGACATTACCGCAACGGAAAAATGAACTGAATCGAACATGGAGTCGGTGTTGCTTTCAAACAGCGTGCTGTAATCCGGCAGAGCGATGAATCCCGTGATATTGAGCGTTCTGCCGTCAAGATTTATCGTATCTCCAACCGAAATATCATTATTTTTCGCGAAAACGCGGTCGATGGCTATTTCGTTTTCAGCAGATGGAAGTTTTCCGCTGAGCAAGCAGGGAATATTTATTCCATCGTCAGAATGATAAACGCGGATAACCGCGCCTATGTCGTCCGCTGATTCATCGTAGTAGAAATTATCGTACAGCTTCATTGCACCCTTTTCTTCGAATACGGTGCGGATATCATCGGGAAGCGGTTTGTCAAATGTGATGTGGCCGTCCTCAAGGGTGTATTTTTCGAAGCTGTCGTAGTATGCCTTTTTCAGGCTTTCGTTGGATACTCTCATGCCCGAGCATATCGAAATAAGCAGCACCATCAGAATGAATATCGCTGCGTACTTCGCCCAGTCCTTTGCAAGTTTCCGCGGAAGACGTCTGTTAAGCGGATTTCTCATCGTTGACCTCCATTACCATTCCAGCTCGTTGGCGGTGAGCTTATGCTCGTTGGTGACTATCTTCCTAATCATACCGTCGCGAAGCTTTACTACCTTGTCTGCCATGTCCTTTATAGCTTCGTTGTGAGTGACCATGATGATGGTGGTATTGTACTTCTTGTTGACTGTCTCAATGAGCCGCAGTATTTCCTTGGAGGTGTTGTAGTCAAGCGCGCCGGTAGGCTCGTCGCACAGCAGGATATCAGGGTTCTTGACTATCGCGCGGCCTATTGAGCATCTCTGCTGCTGGCCGCCCGAAAGCTGGGACGGAAGCTTGTGGCGGTGTTCGTAGAGGCCGAGGGTCTTCAGGATATCGTCAACGTCCAGCGGATGGTCGCTGAGGTAGGCGCCGGCTTCCACGTTCTCTTTTATGTTGAGGTTGGGAATCAGGTTGTACATCTGGAATATGTAGCCGAGGTGTCTGCGGCGGTAGTCCGTGAGCGCCTTTTCACGCATGTTCTCTATCTTCTCGCCGCCGATGGAAATGTAGCCGCTGTCTGCGTCGTCAATGCCGCCGATGATGTTCAGCAGGGTGGATTTGCCGCTGCCTGACGGTCCGAGAAGAACGCAGAATTCTCCTTTCTCGACCCCGAAACTTATTCCTTTCAGTACGTCTACACGGTTTTCGCCTGTGCCGTAGCTCTTTCTGATGCCGCTTATCTCAATAAACATGACCGCAGTTCCTTTCTTAATCACCATTATCAGATACAAATGAACGATTGTTCATATATTCATTATACTAAAAAATAAACGGTTGTCAATAGATTTTGGCACAAAAAGACTGCATAGAGTTCTGATTTGTATAACTGCACAATAAGTTAGCGCGAACTAACGAGCCTGAATAGTCAATATCACAATAAAAATTTCCGCTTTTTTGCCCCAAAAGTTAGTAGACGGATTATACAACGGCGCAAAGGGAATAAAGCTGGTTTCCATTGCGGAAAGAATGGGCGTCACCAAGCTCAGCGTATTCCGTGCGGCGAAACTGCTCGAACAGGACGGCTGCATTCAGCTGGACGAAAAAAGATGGTAATCACGCGGTTCGGCTACGAACAGCTTGAAAAATACCGCGTACTCATAGCGTGGCTCGGGAATCACTTTGAAAGAAACTTTATTTATACATGGAAGCCGGAACGGATATATCCGGTGGTTCTCCGCTTTCTGTTGCGTAAAAGTTTGATTATACGAAATTGACAGTGTTGTAATTACACAAGTTTTACTTCTCTTTTCATCTTCGTTACTATACTAAGGCAACACCGCACAAAATCCAATAAATGGTCTTTTGTGCGGTGTTGCCCTAAATTTTCAGTCCGTAGCCGCTGGTTTTCTGCTCCAGCATTGCTTTCATTATATCCGCAATGTTTGCGGCGGCTTCCGCGGGAGGCATTCCCACACGGCTAATGTTAGCGACCACCGTGTAGTCTGATTCCAGCATGTTGTAGCCCGCGTTGTACGCCATGTACGCCGACATGCTCTGCGACGTCAGCAGCCCAGGGCGTTCACCGATGAGCACACAGGTGACTTTCGGGTGAAGCAGTTCCGCGACCGTCCGGACTGTATTCACACGGCAGTAGCGCACGAAGAACGGGGTTCCCACCGTTATCCCCTCATATTCCAGCGCCGCGCAGATGGTGGGGTACATTGTCGGCACGTTGGCTTCAACGGACGGCGAACACAGTCCGTCGCCTATGAATATCTGAACGTCAGGCTCATGAACGCAGCGCTCTGAAATGATCTTCTGCGTTTCATCGTCAAACAGCCTGCCGAGATCCGGACGCGTCAGCATGTCGTACTTATTACGGCATTTCGTGCGTATCTCGAATAACCCCAGCCGCTTTACAACGTCCTCCGGGACTTCCATCATGACCGCATTGGCGGCTGAGTACTGATCCGCCTGGAATCGCAGCGCAGCTGCCGTATGATACCGCGCGCCTGCATGACCTATCCCGACCCGCGCCGGAGTAGCTTTTTTATACTGCATGAAAAGCTCTGAATTATTTTCAGTATCTCGCTCGCTGAACTGCTGCATAGGCACTGCAGTGAGGTCGATATCCAGTATGTCTGTCCTGCCGTCTGTAGTGAATGGTCTGCTCATTGTGTTCCCCCCTGTCCGAATATTGTGAGATCTCCGGCTTTCTCTCCAAGCCTGCCGTTATGCAGAATGCCTAATTTCTCCGCCCAGATCTCAAACTCGCGTATCGGGTGAAGTCCCAGCATCTCGCGCACCGCCTGCGGGTCGTGGAAACCGGTGGACTGATACATAAGCATAACATCGTCACCCTGTGGCAGCCCCATGACATATGTGCAGCCGGCAGATGCCATTATAGTTATAAGATTGTCCATATCGCTCTGGTCGGCCTGCATATGGTTCGTATAGCAACAGTCACAGCCCATCGGCAGACCGTGGAGTTTTCCGCAGAAAACGTCCTCCAGCGCCGCACGGATAACCTGTCTGCCGTCATAGAGATACTCGGGTCCCATGAAGCCCACCACAGTGTTCACGAGAAACGGGTGATAATGCCGTGCAAGACCGTAGCAGCGGGACTCCATAGTCTGCTGGTCGGTGCCGTGGTGCGAAGACGATGACAGTTCCGAAGCCTGACCGGTCTCGAAATACATGTAGTCCGGTCCCTCGGATTTCGCAAGTTCCTCCATCATCTGCAGTGCATCGCTGAGCATTCCCGCGCTTGTGCCGAAGGACTCCAGCGCTTTCTGCGAACCTGCGATGGACTGAAAGCAAAGATCTATAGGCGCTCCCGCCTGCGCTGCTTTCATCTGCGTGGAAACATGTGAAAGCACGCATATCTGCGTTGGTATCTCAAATCTCTGCCGGACTTCATACAGCAGTTCCAGCACGGCGGTCGTACTGTTCACGGTGTCTATTGCCGGATTCAGTCCGAGCACAGCGTCTCCACAGGCGTAACTCAGACCCTCGAAAAGAGATGAAGTTATTCCGCGCACATTGTCAGTCGGGTGATTCGGCTGCAGTCGGGACGAGAATATCCCGCGCCCGCCGATAGTCGTGTTGCAGTGGGCGTGAACCTCTATCTTGTTTGCGGCATACATCAGATCAAGATTTCCCATCAGCTTTGCGACGGCGGCTATCACCTCGCTGGTAAGTCCGCACGAGACCTCCAGCAGCTTTGCCGATGTCGCGTCATAGGACAGTATCCAGTCACGCAGTTCCGCTATAGTCATGCCCTTAACGCTGCCGTACTGCGCCATGTCAAGATCGTCCTGGATTATCCTTGTTACCTCGTCCTCCTCGTAAGGCACGGACGGATTTTCGCGGATATCCTTTACCGTAAGCTCCGACAGCACCAGCTTTGCCGCCATGCGCTCCTGCGCGGACTGCGCCGCCAGTCCCGCCAGCACATCGCCGGATTTCGGCTCGTTCGCCTTTGCAAGGACTTCTTTCACTGAGCCAAACTGAAATGTCTTTCCGTAAAGTGTGCAACTGAGTTTCATTTCCCACCCTGCCTTTATCTGAATATCAGCGTTTTTACCACCGCCGGCACGACTTTTCCGCCGGAGATAGGTTCGCCTATGTCTATGAAATCGCCATCGCCGCAGGTTATCCCGTCAACGCATATCATGGGATATCCGCGCTCAAGCCGGCGTTTCAGCGCCTGTCCCAGCACTTTCGCCATGTCCTCAGCTATGATAATGATAAGAGGTCTGCCAAGTTCCCGGGAAGCATGCGAAAGTTCCTTCGCAAGCTGTTCTATATCCCCGAATCCGGGGTCATGCAGCCCGTTGAACGACACGGCTATCCTCCCCTGTGAGTCAGGCTGACCGTGATCGTGCAGAGCCGCCAGGAGACGTTCCCCGCAGCTAGGGATATCCTCCGCGCGGGTAAGTTCCAGATGCAGAACCGGGATACTCTTCATCGGAAATACGCAGCTGCGATACTCTATCGTGCTTCCCGAAAGCTCTATCGTGCAGTTACCTGCGCCTATTACCGTAGCCCGCATGGTCTCCGCAGAGGGAACGACTTTCCCGCTGCTGAAAAACTCTGAATCCCGGAGCACCCTCCCGAAAATCACGCCCAGGTCGCCGAATGCGAAGTCATCACCGTCGTTGTAGATACAATCCGCAACGCCGCCTGAGAACGTGAATATATCCGGTTTTACACTGATAGAATGGTCGGTCGCCATGAAATCAGTGGCGGACTGTGCAGGCGCAAGTCCCACTGCGGAAAGCAATACCCCGCACATCAGACCGCATATCTGTTCCGCGATCCTGACGTTCAGACGCCCGCCGACTGCTATTGAAATACCGTTCATCTCGCACAGGCGCTGGAGTTTTCCGGCGATATATTCGATATTTCCGGAATTGTCCACACGGATAAGCCGCCCGCCTATGTCAAAGCAGCCGGTGGAGACGACTTCCCCGCCCCGGAAGCACGCTATATTCGTGGTACCGCCGCCGATATCGAGATTACAGCATATTTTCCCGAGGTATTCCGGTCTGCCGGAAAGCTCCATGCAGCCAGCGCCCTTTCCCGCGAGCACCGATTCTAGGTCGGGACCCGCAGAGGTCACTACAAAGTCTCCGGCTATGCTGGATATCTCCTCGCATATTCGCCGGGCATTCGCCTTTCGGGAACTTTCGCCGGTTATCATAACAGCACCGGTGTCGATGTCACCGGGGGTAAATCCGGCTGCGGAATACTCCTGCTCTATCATCTCACGCACGCGTACTGCGTCTATCTCCTCGAAGCCTTTCAGCGGCGTGAAGAATATCCGGCTGCGGTAAAGCACCTGCTTGTCCGTGACCTCTATCTTTGAAGCCATACCGAAACCGCTTGTGTCTTTCAGCGTCAGCCGGGAGAATACAAGCTGGGTCGTTGTGGTGCCGATGTCTATGCCTACGCTGGTAAGCGTTTCAGTTTCGTTCACTGCGCTTCCCCCAATATTACTTTATTCGTGCTCCGACATGAACTGCTCCACCGTGAGGTTGTACTTGTCCTTGTTCTCCACATGGCACAGGTGGGTACCCGGGAAAAGCTCCCAGCGGCAGTCCGGGATATTGTCAAGAAGCTGCTTTGATATCACCGGAGAAGCCTCGTCCGCCCTGCCGGAGGTAACAAGCACCGGGACCTTTATTTCACCCAGGCGGTCGGAATAATCCCAGCCCTGAAGATTTCCGGTAACGACATACTCGCTTTCGCCCCATGTCAAAGTGTAGGATTCGCCCATCTGGTCGAACGAGCGCGAAACATATTCAGGATAGGGCGACAGGCTGCACACATGTCGGCGGTAATACTCAGCGGAGGCTCTCTGCGCTTCCGGCGTGGAATAATCCCTGGTTCTTGCGGCTTCCGCGAGCGCGTCCTGCATATCCTGCGGCATGAAGCTTATCAGACGCTGCGCTTCCTCGACCCACAGCGGGATAGAAGCCGGGCTGCTGGCGATGACAGCGCTTGCAACGCCCTCCGGCTTGCGGTTTATAAGATACTGTATAGCCAGCATTCCGCCCCAGGATTGTCCCAGCAGATGTATCCTGTCCAGCCCCAGCGCCTTGCGGACTACACCCAGTTCTTCCTCCCACAGTTCCGCGCACCAGAGGTCAGGGTGCGAACCTTCCGGGCGGGACTTTCCGCAGCCAAGCTGGTCGTAATATACTACCGCTCTGCCGTACTTTTCAGCGATTCCGTCCAGCGATTCGAGATAGTCATGGGCGCAGCCGGGGCCGCCGTGCAGCGCCAGCAGCGGTAGCTTTCCGTCAGCGCACTCCCCCGCTATTCTGTAATAAGTCTTGTATCCCTTAAAATCAATATATCCCTCTTGAATTTTCATATCACTCGTGCTCCTCCATGAATTTCTCCACCGTTTCGTTGTAAAGCTCCGGGTATTCCACATGGCAGAGGTGCGTGCCCGGGATCAGCGCCCAGCGGCAGTCCTTAACGCCGTCAAGTATCTGCTTTGAGATGGCGGGGGTCGCCTCATCGTCTACGCCTGAGGTCACCAGCGTGGGAATGTTTATTCTGTCAAGCTTATCGGAGTAGTCCCAGTTGCGCATTTTTCCGGTGACAACGAACTCGCTCGCGCCCTGCATCACATGGTATGGCTCGCCCATCTGGCTGAACGAGCGCGTAACGAACTCCGGGTTGGGAACTATGCGGCATACATGCCGGCGGTAATACTCGTCAGAGGCTCTCACTACCTCGGGGCGGGAGTAGTCGCCGTCAACGTCAGCCTGAAGCAACGCCTCCTGCATATCATCGTCAAGATAGCTGCGGAGCCTGTTTGCCTCCTCCAGCCAGAGGTCCATTGAAGCCGGGCTGCTGGCGATGATGATACTGTTCACGCCCTCGGGCTGACGGTTTATTGCGTACTGAATAGTAAGCATTCCGCCCCACGACTGCCCAAGCATATGGATATGATCCAGCCCGAGCGCCCTGCGCACTACGTCTACTTCTTCCTCCCACAGCTCAGCGCACCACATATCCGGGTGGGAACCGGGAACGACTGACTTTCCGCAGCCCAGCTGGTCGTAATACACCACCTGCCTGCCGTACTTTTCGGCTATGCCGTCCAGCGATTCGAGATAATCGTGTGCGCAGCCGGGACCGCCGTGCAGCGCCAGCAGCGGAAGCTTTCCGTTACCGCCCTCGCCGACTATGCGGCAGTAGGTCTTGTAGCCCTTGAAATCTATGTATTCTTCGCGTATAGCTGCCATTTTGGAACTCCTTTCAAAAGACAGGGGGAAGCACACTTCCGCGCTTCCCCCGTGGTCACGTCACTGTGCCAGTTTGAAATCCTTAGCTGTAAGATCCCAGAAATAGAGCGGACCGATATCGGCGGTGAACCTCTTGTTTACTGCAAACGTCTGGTTGCTGAAGCAGAGAACGTATACAGGAACCTGATCAAGTATAATCTCGCTGTACTGCTTGATGAGATCTACTCTCTCAGCTTCATCAACGGAGTTGTTCTCCTTGGTGAAAAGAGCGTCAACGTCAGCATTCTTGAAGCTGGAGGTGTTGGAACCGCCTGCGCCTGCGTTGGAGCTTATGAGTATCGGGCGAACATTGCCAGCCGGATCGGGGAAATCTGCCTGCCAGTCAAACAGACCCATATCGTAATCCTTGTAGCCGTCTGCGTCAAGCAGGTTGCCGAACTGAATGGTGATCATCTCGTCATAGGTGTGCTGCTCAACGGAAACATTGATGCCTATTTCTGCAAGCGCAGCCTGAATGTATACCGCCATGGACTGATAATAGCTGATGTTGGAAACTGCAAGGCGGCAGTCGAAGCCGTCCGGGTATGCGGAAGCTGCGAGGCACTCCTTAGCTTTTTCGATATTGTAGGAATAGTTGTCGAGCGTGTCGGCGAACTTCTGCCAGTCATCAGCGCTGCCGATGGTGTAGAGTGCGTCACCGAACAGCAGACCGGAGCCGGGCTGTCCGTATTCGCCGTAGATATTGTTTACGAGGTTCTCAGCATCAATGGCGTATGCAATAGCCTTGCGGACGTTCACATCATTGAACGGAGCCTTCTCGGTGTTGAATGCGAGATGGTCGATACGATAAGCGTGAACGGAATCAAGCGTCAGATTCTCCGCGTCGGAAAGCTGACTGATCATATCAACGGAAACGTTGACGGAGAAGTCGATCTGTCCGGTCTTGAGCGCCGCTATTCTTGTGGTGTCCTCGGAGATTATGGTGTAGTCGATCGTCTTGAAATCAACGGGTGCGGAATCGTCCCAGTAGTTCTCGTTTTCGGTGAGGACTATCTCGGAGCCGTTTGTCCAGTGGTCGAACTTATACGCGCCGGTCGCGAGGATACCGCCGGAAGCTGTGCCGAAGTTGTCCTTGTGCTCGTTGTAGTAAGCCTCGCTGATGACTGCGCCGCCGGTGGTTGCCGGAACGTACTGCCAGAATGCGTCAGGATTCTTCAGATGTACCGTGATTTCCCAGTCGCCGGTCTTCTCGATCGAGTCAACGCTGTCGAACATCCATGCAACATATGAGTCGGATCCGTCACCCATGTTTCTTTCCATGGAGAAAATAACATCATCGACTGTCATGGGAGTACCATCGGAGAATGTGACATCGTCGCGTATCTCGTAAACATAGGTCTTGTCGTCAACGCATTCCCAGCTTTTTGCGAGCATAGGCGAAACGGAGCCGTCAGGATTGATGTAAAGCAGGCTTTCCACCACCTGGACTACGACCAGGTTCGTTGTGGTATCGTATGCGTAGATGGGGTCGAGGGATACTATATCCGAATCCAGTGCCCATTTAAGCGTTGTGTCTGCGGAATCTGCGCTTACTGCGGAACTGTACACGCCGGCAGATGAGGAACCGACAGATCCGGACGAGGAAGTGTTCCCGCTGGAGCAGCCGGTCATGCAGACTGCGAACGAAAGCGCAGCAGCAAGTGATTTGATCATGTTCTTTTTCATGTGTTGTCCTTCTTTCTTTATATACTTTATATATGACCGTCAGGCGTGCCTGCGGTGCTTAAATCATTGCTTTCCTTAGCCATTTCCTCTCTGCGGTAGCATGCGCAGAAATGACCGGGCGATATCTCTTTCAGCAGCGGTGCGGCTGCGTCGCATTTGCCGGGAATGCAGTAGGGACATCTTGTGTGGAACCGGCAGCCGTCCGGCATCTCCATCGCGTTGGGGAGGTCGCCTTTCAGCTCTACTTTCGGGATAGGCGCGTCAGGTGTGGAACGCGGCTTGGAAGCTATCAATGCCTTGGTGTACGGGTGGCTGGTGGCGCTGAATATATCGTCCGTGCTGCCCATCTCCATTATAGTGCCGAGGTACATCACGACTATCCTGTCGCATATATGCTCCACTACAGGCAGATCGTGGGAAATGAACATCATCGTCTGGTTGAATTTCTGCCGCAGATCAAATATCAGGTTCAATATCTGAGCCTGCACGGAAACGTCCAGCGCCGATACCGGCTCGTCTGCCAGAATGAACACGGGTTTTGTGATAAGCGCTCTCGCTATCGCAAGCCTTTGCAGCTGTCCTCCGGAAAGCTCCCCGGGGCGGCGGTCAAGCACGGACTGATCAAGGCTTATCAGCTTCAGGCGTTCGTAAATATCCTGCTTTGCCTCTTCCTTCGACATTCCGAAAAGTTCCGCGACCTCGAACAGCGAACGCCCTATGGTGTGCTTGGGATTGAATGAGGAGTACGGATTCTGGAAGACCATCTGGCTCTTGCGGCGAAGCTCCCTGGATTCCTGCTTTGTGAGCTTCGAAATGTCCTTTCCGTCCATGATGATCTGACCGTCCGTTATATCCGCAAGCCGCATTATACAGCGTCCCAGCGTGGACTTGCCGCAGCCGGACTCGCCGACTACTCCTAGTATCTCGCCCGGATATACCTCCAGTGAAACATCGTCCAGCGCCTTTACGCATTTGCCCTTGCCGGCGTCGAAATACTTTTTCAGATGTGATACCTTTATGAACGGTTCGCTCATGCTGTCTCACCGCCTTTCGCTAATGCGCCCGGCTCAAGATGGCAAAGATACCTATGACCGCCCTCCAGCGTGCGGAACTCCGGAGCCTCGCGGCGGCAGCGCTCCGTTGCATACTTGCAGCGGGGAGCGTAGGCGCAGCCGGTTATCTCCTGATTCAGCTTAGGCGGAGACCCCGGTATGCTGATAAGCTTTGTCGCCCTTTCGCCTGAACGCGGGATAGAATCTATAAGGTCCTTCGTATAGGGATGGCAGGGGTCGTAGAATATCCTGCGGACATCTCCGGATTCGATAATCTGCCCGGCGTACATTACCGAAACCTTGTCGCATATCTCGGCGATAACTCCGAAATTGTGCGTGATTATCAGCACTGAACTATGCATCTCGCCCTGCAGCTGCTTCATCAGCTTTAATATCTGCGCCTGCATCGTGACGTCCAGCGCAGTGGTAGGCTCGTCCGCTATCAGCAGGCGCGGACTGCAAACAAGGCTCATCGCTATGGAAGCTCTCTGCAGCTGTCCGCCTGACATCTCAAACGGGTACATGCCGTAGCGTGCAGCGCCCGGGAGAATGCCCACTTTTTCAAGTGCCGCTATGGTGCGCTTCTTTGCTTCCTGCTTGGTGACCTTCTCATGCAGCAGTATCGTTTCGGATATCTGGTCGCCTATCTTCATCAGGGGATTGAATGTAGTCATCGGGTCCTGGAATATCATCGAAATATCCTTGCCCCGCATTTTCAGCAGTTCCTTGTTTTTCATCTTGAGGATATCACTGCCGTCGAACATTATCTCCCCGCCATATTCCACCTTGCTTTCATCGTGGAGACGAAGTATCGACTTCGCCGTCATGGATTTTCCGCAGCCTGATTCACCGACTATCCCGTGTATCTCGTCAGTCCCTATGGACAGATTGATATCACGAACTGCATGTATCAGTCCCGATACGCTCATGAGATCAACGCTCAGCCCATTTATCTTTATAAGTTCACTCATTCAGTCCGCCGCCTTTCCCGCTTCTTTCTTTGCTTTCATCTTCGCCATTATCCGGCGATAGCTCTTTATGGACGGGAGCTTTCTCTGGCTCGGGTCAAGATAGCCCTGAATGCCGTCTGAGAAGATATTCAGCGCTATGACCGTAATGATTATCATTATTCCCGGCGCAATGGCGCACAGGGGACTTGTGGTTATGTATATTCTGCCCTCCTCGAGCATTGCTCCCCAGTCTGATGTTGGCGGCTGTACGCCTAGTCCGAGGAAGCTCATAGAAGCAAGGTCAAGTATCGCATATCCAAGGTCTAGAGTAAGTTCCACCATCATCGTGGAAACGCAGTTGGGAAGTATCTGCGAGAAAAGAATCCTGCTGTCTGAAAAGCCTATCGAGCGCGCCGCTTCAACATAGGTCTTGTTCTTCTCGACCAGCACCAGCGAACGCGTCAGCTTTGCAAGCATCGGTATGTAGATTATGCCGAGCGCAAGAACCGCGTTGAAAAGCCCCCTGCCGAACGCCGCAACGAATACGAACGCCAGCAGCAGCGCCGGGAAAGATACGATGACATCGCAGATACGCATGAGAACTGCGTCCAGCTTGCCGCCGTGATATCCTGAGAAAAGCCCTATCGGAACGCCGATGACTATTGAAATGCCGACAACTCCCAGCGCACCGAGAAGCGAAGTCCTGCCGCCGTACAGCAGGCGGGAGAAGATGTCGCGTCCGGTTTTGTCAGTGCCAAGCCAGTGCTCCGCCGAGGGACCTTTCAGCATGTTGGCAAGATCCAGCTCGTTGGGGTCGTACTGTGCGATGACGTTAGCGAGACATACGCCCGCAAGTATCAGCACCAGAACAGCGAGCGAGATAACAACGGAAGGCGTGAACAGCTTTCCGGTCTTTTTTTCCTTAACTTTCATACCGTCCACCTCACTTCAGCCTGATGCGTGGGTCTATCGCCGCGTAGATTATGTCTGCCGCCGTGCTTATCAGCAGGAACAGGCATACAAGCATTATCGTGATGTCCTGAACTACCGCGTAATCGGACGAGGTGATGGAATCCACCAGAAAAGTGCCAAGTCCGGAAAGCGAGAACACATTTTCGACAAGAACCGCGCCGACTACCATGCTGCCTATCTGAATGCTGACTACCGCGATCACCGGGATAACTGCATTCCTAAGGTTGTGCTTAAAAAGTATCGAGGTCTGCGGAACGCCTTTCGCCTTTGCGGTCATGGTGTAGGGGGAATTAATCTGCTCTATCATGGAGCTTCTCATTACGCGGCTCGCAAGCGCTATCATCGTACAGGCAAGCGCCAGCGATGGGACGAAAAGTCTCTGGCAGTACTCACCGAAAGTGGAATAGCTTCCGGTGAACGGATAGCTGGGAGCCACTGCCGAGATAAGAAGTATCAGCAGAATGCTGACAAAGAACGAAGGACATCCGGCGAGAACCAGCGAAAATATCGAGCCTGCGCGATCCCACAGCGTGTGCTTTTTCACAGCGCAGAAAATACCAAGCGGTATAGCAATCACCAGTGCGATAAGCGAACCTGCGGTGACAAGACCCAGCGTTGTAAGGATCCGCGGACCTATCAGATCGTTGATGCTCGTCTGATACTTGAAGCTAAGCCCCAGATTGCCGTGAAACAGCCCGTCTATCCACAGAAAGTACTGCTGAAACAGCGGCTTGTCCAGGTTGAATTTTTCTCTGATAGCCTGGATAGTCTCCTGCGAAGTCTGCTTTCCGCCGAGTATAACCGCGACCGGATCGGTGTTGGATAGCCTCACGAAAACAAACACCAGCACGCTTGCAATGAACAGCGACAACAGAAGCTGTCCAAGGCGTTTCAGTATGAATTTTCCCATATTTCCCTTTCTCCCTTCGGAATCTCTGTTATAAAAAATGGCAATGGCGCATTTTTACCTTTTAGGTACTCAGGCGCCATTGCCTTTTGTGCTTTGATTATATTCCATATGTGCCGGTTTGTCAATATATCCGGCATACGATTTTAACAATCTGACAAAATATTTTATATTTCTGCGCAAAATAATGTGCAATTTATAATCTTGAAACTTGCAAAAACCACTTGACTTGATATCTTTGCGCTGGTATAATCTATATCAGAGAAGCGCTGATTTCAGCGTTGTTTGCTGTTTCAGCTTCAGAAAAGTGCAAAATGCATTTTTGAATTTTCCTAATGTTAACAATGTCAAAAATATCTGTCAGGAGGTACACAATATGCTGACAATTCCCTCAACCAAGACCGTATACTCTATGTCCCCGCTGAACCCGCCCGCCGCCGCAGCCGAAAGCGGTGATACCGTGCGCTTCATCACTCTGGACTGCTTTGGCGGACAGATAACCGATGAATCCCAGCACATGAACGGGATAAACTGGTCGCAGATAAATCCGGCGACAGGACCGCTGTACGTTAACGGCGCAGAGCCGGGGGACACGCTTCGTATTGAAATAGAGCAGATCAAACTTGCGCCGTCATCAGTCACCGCTGAAGCGCCCGGCGAGGGTCTCACCGGAAAGGGCATTTCAGAGGAAGCGACCCGGATATTCCCGGTCAGCGGAGGAAAACTACATTTCAACGAGCGCCTGAGCCTTGACATCTGCCCGATGATAGGCGTTATCGGCACCGCCCCGCAGGGTGAGCCTGTTGAGACAGGAACTCCCGGCTCTCACGGCGGCAACATGGACTGCACCCGCATAGGGGAAGGCACCGTGCTGTACCTTCCGGTAAATGTGCCCGGCGCACTGCTTGCTATGGGCGATGTACACGCCGTGATGGGCGACGGCGAAGTCTGCGTCTGCGGTGCCGAAACTGCCGCGGAGATAACCGTTAACGTGTCAGTTATCAAGGACAGACCGCTTCCCCTGCCGTTCCTCGCCGACAGCAGCCACGTCATGACTATTTATTCCGCCGACACTCTCGACCTCGCCGCCGAGGGAGCGACCCTCGCCATGCGCGGCTACCTGACCTCCCTCGGAATGGATATCCATGACGCGGGAATACTCATGAGCCTTAACGGCGACCTGCGTATCTGCCAGGCAGTAGACCCGCAGAAAACCTGCAGAATGGAACTTCCGCTTAATATCATACAACTGCTCGGTGGAAAGATATACTGATATCGCCAGCGGAAAACTCGGGAGGATCTTATGAAAGTCAGCGTTTTTTCTGTTATCGGACCAGTGATGATAGGTCCGTCCAGTTCGCATACGGCGGGTGCCGCAAGGCTCTCTTATGCGGCGGGAATGATATTCGGAAAGCCAGTCAGACGGGTGGAATTCGGATTGTGCGGCTCGTTCGCAAAAACATGGTGCGGTCACGGCACAGACCTTGCGCTTGCGGCGGGCGCACTCGGACTGTCCGCCGATGACGAAAGGCTCCCCCGTGCGTTCGAACTCGCGCGGGAACGCGGGGTGGAACTGTCCTTCTACGAAGCCGAGACAGACGCCGACTATGAAAATACAGTCATCATGAGATTCACCGGGGAAGATGGTTCAACGGAAGAAATAATAGGCTCCTCCACCGGCGGCGGACAGATAGTGATAACCTCGGTTGACGGCTTCCGCACTGAACTTACGCTTACACGCCCGGCGCTCCTGATACGTCAGCGCGATATCAAGGGCATAGTATCGGCGGTCAGCAGCGTGCTGGCGGAACATGATTTCAACATAGCGCAGATGCAGCTTATCCGCAGGACCAGGGGCGGTAACGCCTGCTGCGTCATAGAGACCGACACTCCGCTTCCCGAAAGCATTGCGGGAGAGATAAGCGCGATACCGGGCATATACAAGGCGGAAGTGCTGCGCCCCATTGCAGGAGGCTGACAATGTACGATAATTTTGAAGAACTTCTGAAAGTCACCCGGGAACGCAAGATACCTATATGGAAAGCGGTGCTCGAGGAAGAATCCCAGCTGAGCGAATCCGGCGAATCAGAAATAATCATGGAATTTCAGCGCAGATTTGCAATAATGGAGACTTCTGTAAAAAAAGCACTGGAGCATCCTCAGCCCACAGTCGCGAACCTTATCTCCGGCTTTTCCGCACAGCAGTGGGGATATGCAAATTCTGGCAAGACAATAAGCGGCGGTCTGATAAACCGCGTGATGGCGTATGCGCTTTCGGGAATAGAAGTCAACGCCTCAATGGGGCGTATCTGCGCGGCGCCGACTGCAGGATCCTGCGGAATACTTCCCGCCGTGCTGGTGGGAATGCGGGACGAATATGGGCTGGACAGCGATACGGTGATACACGGGCTGATCACCGCTGCGGGAATCGGGTCAGTCATAACCCAGAACGCAACAGTAGCCGGAGCGGAGGGAGGCTGTCAGGCTGAGTGCGGCGCAGCTGCGGCGATGGCGGCAGCTGCAGCCGTGGAAATGACAGGGCATCCCCCGGCGGACGCCCTCAGCGCATTCTCTATAGCGATGGTGAACATGATGGGTCTTGTCTGCGACCCGCTTGCAGGACTTGTGCAGATCCCCTGCGCGCAGCGTAATGCTTCCCAGGCTGTGAACGCGCTCATCAGCGCCGACCTCGCAATAGGCGGCATGGTGCTTCCGGTACCGCCCGACCAGGTTCTGGAAGCGATGCTCCGCACCGGAAGACTGCTCCCGGAATCGCTCCGTGAAACTGCGCAGGGAGGTATCGCCGCAGCTCCTGCCGCAAAAGCGATAGAAAAGAAGATATTCGGCGAGAGGAAGCTTTCTCGCCGCATGTAAACAATATTACCCCCGGAATCGTCCGACTCCGGAGGTGAATGTTATTCTTTAAAAGAAATATCGTCAGAGCAGTTGTCGTGAAAATATTGCTGAAACAGCCCGTCAATACCCGTGAACTCTTTTTCAGAGGTAAACTGCGGGGGCATATCTTCGTATATATCAACAATGTCGTTTATGTAAACCGGCGCGTCCGGAGAAGATACCGCTTTTCCGAACAGCTCGGAAAGCTTATCCATGCTTTCCCCATCAGACCGGACAAACAGTCTCACCAGGTCATCGCTGTACGATTCGGCAAGCTGGATAAAGCAGACGATCAGCTTTGATGAAATATAGTATCTGCAGTATTCATCTGTTTTGCAGTACGGTGAATAATAGCTGAAAATCGAATTGAAATTATCGGCTATAAGGTCGCATTTCTCCCTCATGGTTCCGTGGTATTCATCTTTCGGATACATTGACTCGCTGTCATATTTTCCGCCGATATAATACTCTGCAATAACCCGCATTCCATCTGACATTATTTCAATCGCCGCCTGCTTATCGCCCTTATCCATGTACAATTCTGCACAGTCGCAGATCTTTCCGGCATATTCATAGGGCAGTATCCCGTTTTCCTTCACAATACTGAAATACCTGCGAAGACACCTGATTTTAACATCGCTGTCTTCCGAATATTTACACGCTTTTCCCCACAAGTCTGCGGCGTCTTCCGGGGTCATATTTTCAGATTCCGAATCAGCCAAGCAGAAGATATCACATTTCTGCTTGTATTCCTCCCTTGCTTCATATGACAGCAGATATCTGGATAATTTGTAATAGACCTTGTTCAGCAAAACAGGTTCAATAGTGCCGGGTGCTGCGCCGTCAACTATCGCTTTTGCTATCCTGCCGTTCTTTTCGCAGATGTCTTCGTGGGTCAGTGCGCATTCCGCCCTGAATAAATACGCCAGCGCTTTATATCCGACCAGTCCATATTTTTCGCTGTTATCAGTCAGATAGTCAAAGATAGCGCCGAAGCTGAGTTTATTGAAGACGATATATTCATATAAAAAAGGAATCGCCTCAGCCGGTCCCATGCTTTTATCTGAATATTCAACTACAAAGCTGCTGTAAACAGGATCAAGCTCGTGGTACACATATTCAGCGCTGTTTTCTTCATATAAGGACTCGCACATGTTCCAGTATTCATTTTTTCTGACTGTATCGTTTTCGCAGAGATAAAGAAGATAGTAAGCGCCGGTCTCCTGCTGAAACGACACTGTATCCCCGCTTTCAGGATTTATCATTTCACTGCACAGCTCAGGGATATCATCAGTAAACCCGCACCTGTACAGCGAATAAGCAAGCAGCAGCCTGGATTCTGGGCGATCGTCCGCTGCGAATAATTTACCGGCATAGTTCAGCGCCGTTTCAGGTTCGCTGTGAAGCAGGAGAGCATTTATAATTCCCGCAGTATTATTAAAGGTTATTCCATTTCGGGAAATATCGGAATCGTAAGCCGAAACGGCGCTTTCATACTCGCCGAAGGATAGCATTTCATATCCCCTGACCCACTCGCCCCCATCGCTTACGAAAGGCTCGTCCTCATCGCTGTCATCAGTTTCAGCCGACTGCTTCTTATACTCCGTGATAAGCCCCAGATATTTTTCGGACAGTTCCATGTCGCACATATTTTTTTCCTGGGATATAAACAGATCATCTTCACCGCTGCGGGTCTTTTCCGAATAGAAATTCCTGATTTGTCTCAGCAGCGATATCTTATCATTGATGGCGATGGCACCGTCTCCCGCAATAAAATCGGCAGCTTTTTGCAGCAGCGATGAGCCGTATTCAAGCGCGCCACTGATGCTGTCGTCATCATCAAAAACAATGCTGTCGCTGACTTTATCGTGAATAAGCCAAGCGACGTCAACCAGGTCGTTTGCATAGGTCAGTGGATCGTCAGCCTTTTCCGCCAGTTCTGCTATTATTCTGCACGAATAAACAATTTTTCGAAGCGGTTCGCAGCTGTCGGTATCATTCATAAAGTCCATCACTGCGTCATCAAGGCCGATGATATGAATTCTGAAAAAATGAATATTTTTCCTGATTTTCATGCCTTCGATCGTGTTGTCGCAGCATTTTTCCGCCTCGTCCAGAAGTTCTTCAACTATATCGTCATCGGCAAGCTGTTCATCTGAAAGGTTCTTTCCATAGTTCAGCAGAAGCGCTGCGTAGTTGTTATCGCTCCCGTTTATTCTGTCAACAAATTCATTGACTATATGATTTCTCATATTACTATCTATGATATTTTCGATTTCTTCAACGCAGTATGCAGCCATTCCGCGGGTAATCTCCGGACAGCATGCAGAATCCGGGTGCAGGTTATTATAGACAAGATCCATTACGACCTGGTGCAGCGCTATTTTCCCAGTGGTGCTGTCGCAGCGCACCCAGCCTGATTTTATAAGTCTTTGCAGTGCTTCCCTGTTACCCGGAAAAGCGCAGAACTTTCCCAGGAATTTATCACACGAGATGATTATTCCGCCCATAAGCGAAAGGCTTCCGAGGAGTTCCTCCTCTTTGTCGGAAAAATGAGAGAGATCAAAAAGCGCAAGAAGATGCCTGTTGACATTATCCATGCGGTGCTTCCCGTCTTTTCGCTGCTTTATTCTGAGCGCGTCATCTGCTGATGTTACCCCATATTTTGTATGAAGCTCATCAAGAAACGCTGATGGCTTCATTTCGGAATCCCTGAGATACTTTGCCATCAATTCGACAGTCATTGTGTGGCGTTCCAGCAGTTCTATGATATCTGCAATGCATTCCTGCTCTCGTTCGTCATAGAGATTCCGGTTGTATGATCTAAACAGGTTCAGTGCGTCGCCGATATCGTCAAAGCTGTCAACATATATCTGCTCGTAATTGTAATCGGAATAGTCCTCGCGAGTAGTTATGATAAATCTGCACCTGCATTTCAGAAGTATGTCCAGGTCATCATCTGAACTTACGTCAAAGTTATCGAGGATTATCATATCCTGCTCAGTGAGCACCGATCTCAGCGCTTTTAATTTACGCTCAAAATACTCCCGGCTGTCCTCACCGGGATCCGGTTCGCAGTCGGTTATCTGAATTTCAGAATTTATCGTGCTTTCTATCGACTGGCTGAAATGACAGAATAATATCCGATTGGACTTATCAGAATTTAAATATGCGTATTTTTTAGCAAGCTCCGTTTTTCCTATTCCGCCTATTCCCGACAGAAATACGACATGATTCGCGCTAAATGCTTCATCGATTTTCCGGAGTTCATTTTCTCTCCCGACAAAGTTCGCAGAATCATATGCAAAATTACTTATCACCTGAAACCCGCTCAGGTCTGACAGCTTTTTCAATTCATCAAGTGAACTTATCAGTTCATCGTCTCGCTTAAAGCGGGCTGCCGGAGATATCGCAAGCGTTTTTGCAAAGAACCGTGACAGTTTCCTGAAAAACAACGGCTGATATCTCTCGTCCGGGAAAACAATGCCCGATATGTCAGCGTTCCCGTGCAGCGAGACCGCCTCCGGAATACGGCCGAAAAGTTTCCAGTAAATCAGCGCACCGACTGAATAGAAATCCGAGCAGGCATTGATATCCCCATACCGCAGATTCCTGACCTCCGGCGCAGCATAGTCCTCCGAGCAGGAAATGAATGTGCGCCCGCTGTGAAGTTCATCCAGCGACACGACAGAATCCAGGTCAAACAGCACTATATGCTCCCTGGTTTCCGGGATAATAAACATATTTTCCGGCTTGACATCGAGGTGCAGAAATCCGTTTTCGTGGTATTTTTTTAGCACCCTTGCCAGCGAAAGCACGCGTGTGATAACAGAGTTTGCGCTGTCGTCGGCTTCGTTGCTGTAGTCCATGCCCTCAACGCTGCGCATAACGATATATTCAGTCCCGTTGAAGCTGAATAATTCAGATGAATCAATGGTGGAATTGGTCGCGCCCTGCATATTTCTTATTTCCTGATTCAGCGAGAAGACCTGTTCAAAACGCCCGATATAATACTGAAAACCCGCCGTACTCTCAGCCGGCACGGACAGCGACCCGCCAGTTAAACGCGTTATACCCAGATATGCCGGAAAGCACTCTTTCAGGCGTACTATCTGCGTAATGCCATGCGTTATTCTTTCTGCACTGTAAACTATACAGCTGCCGCCGCGTCCGAGTTCATCGCCGATGACGAACTCGTTTCCGTTCAGATTCAGTTTTGTTCCCGAAGCCAGAGACTGGCGGTCGTCAAACATGTTATTCATTATCTTCTCCAGTATCAGAAATATCAGAAATAAAATTCCCGAGGAAAGTCAGCGGAAATTCCCAAGTAGCGGAATACATAAATAACCAGTCAAACGGATTCCCGGCAAACAATTCCGAATATCCGCATTTTAAAAGCAAAGCGTTCATCTCGTCTACAAATGCTGTGTAAAGTTCTTTCTTCGTCATTTCGCCGTCTGAGCTTATGTCCAGCGAAATCGCTTTTTTGTTGTTCTTTCGCTCATACTGAATGATTTCCTCCTGGCACCAGAAATGCACGAATTTCAGAAAAACAAGTGCTTTTCTGACAGAAATATATGATGCATTCCTGCTGTCGTCAAGTATATCGGACAGGCTCTTTTTGTTAGGGAATGACTTCCTTACGGCGTCCGGAATGTTCTTCATTTCAGCGGATTTTTTGGTTATTCCCTGCACGGTGCCCATAACAGTCTTCAGCAGAAAATCAACAGAATCAAGCTGCAGACCAGTGAAAATATCCTCCGGGCTGTATGGTGTATAATACTTCCAGTGTATCAGCGGGCTGCTGTGAGACAGGTATTCTTCTACACCGCTGCCTGACTTCATGCATTTTCTTACCATCTCGTCCGCTTCGCGGCATTTCTCGTCCTGCAACATACTCCGAAGCTTCCTGATCTCGTCTTTTGCTGTTATATTCCATTTTTCGAAAATGCCAGCGTTAGAATTGATATAATCGACAAGCTGTTCCGGTGTGGTCAGGCAGTCGGTCTCCTGTCTGATGCGATGAGTCATGACGTTTCTGGAAGTTTCCGCAGTGCCCGGCTTTAAGCTTTTTATCATCGACAGCGCAGTGCTGTAGTCGAATCCGTGGATCATGCAGAATTTATAGATCAGATCATTCGGCCGGTGATAATCAAAGCATTTTGAAAAATAGACGTGCTCAAAGAACCACACCGTATCGTCAGCGCCCGCATGAAGCGCAAAGCATAGCTGATACATCTTTTCTCTGCTTCCTTCGTTTGCCGGGTCCGGGGCTCGTTTCCCCGAGACCCAGTCTTTCACGGTCGATGGAGTTATTGCAACATTGATTTTCGAGAACTGTTCCAGTATATAGTCAGCTTTAGCGGAAATCTCCTCGCCGCCGGCGTATCCGCATCTGCCCATAAATTCGTTCAAGCCATCGCTGAAGCTGCGCCAGTAACTGCTATCCGTCATCAGGTCGATTGCTTCATCAGTGTCTTTGGAAGATTCATCGGATACGCCGGATCTGTTTGCGCAATAACCGATGTCTTCGTTCATAAGCTTTGTATATTCGCCCATTTCGCCAGCCCCTTTTCATGTATTGTATGACTAAATTATACCACGTTCTGAAACAAAATTCAATATTATTTGTAATCAAATGGTTTTCACAAGCGCAAAAAACCGATGTGATATAATCAGACCAGCAAACCAGAAAAGGAGATGGTGCAGATTGGAAAACACAGATTTGGCTGAAAAGCAATCACAACTGACGGTCAAAACCGGTATTCTGACTTTACGCACATCTTTGCCGGACTGCGAGCAGGAATGCGCTGAAAAAATACGCAGCATAACCGCTGCCGCAAGCAAGGCTCCAAACATTATTTCTGTATCCGTCAGCGGAATCAGCAGCGAAAAGTTTGTCTCCTGGGAAACGCTCTACTGCCGAAAATACTCAGCAGCCCTCGCAAATTCGTTTGCTCTTGGCGCATTGTTTTTCGTGATGCTGTTCCGCAGACCGCCGGAAGATAACGAAATGACGCTCCACCGTCAGATAAATTACGGACAGTCCGCTTTCAGCCTTTCGGACAGCTTTGCGGTGACGGCTGACGATTATCTGCGGCATTCGCTTTCAATATCTCCGGTCTGCCGCCATGAGGCCGGCGAATTATTGAATATCGCTGACAATCTGACAAACAGCACAGGAAAAAATCAGATTCACAACCGCGGATATCCGTCATGGTATAATAGATTCAGAAATCAGGAGAGGAGATGAACACAATGGGTGAAGATACTTATATCTGGGACGATGATAGAAACTAACATCAGGCTATAATCCCGCGAGTACGATTTAAACCAGTGTAAATGATCCGGAATGCGACTGCTGCCGTTTTCCGGATCATTTTATTAAATCCATTTTGAAATGATCTGGAGTTCATGTTATAATATCAATATACTTGTTCGCTAACATCTGAAAGCGATATCATCTGTTTTGTTGTCCTACATGGCAGTCGGCACGGTTTACTGCGAAAAATTCCCCAGTGGGGAATTTTTTCTGCACGGAATCAAAAAACATTATATCCGGTGACAAAACACTGCGCAGGATTGTTATATAAGCGAAAGACGTCCTTCATATCCACCAAAAGGAGGGAGAACATGACAAATCAAGATGTGGAAAAATACGTCCGAATGTTTCACACAATGCTGTATCGGCTGGCTTTCAGCTATCTGAGAAACGCCGCAGACGCAGAAGATGTATGTCAGGAATCATTTATACGTCTGATGAAATATCAGGGGCAATTTCCAGCTGACGAGGATTGCAAGCGCTGGCTTATACGAGTATCCATAAATCTTTCAAAGAACCTGCTGAAATACCGCAAATCCCATGCGGAACCGATGGACTTTCCTTATAGTATCGCAGATGAGACCGCGGTACAAACTCCCCAAAACGAACTGGTTCAAGTGATAAAACAAATGCCTCCGGAATACTCAGCGGTGATACATCTGTTTTACTATGAGGGTTACACGGCAAAGGAAGTCGCGCAGATACTTGGTATCAGCGTGACTGCGGTTACATTTCGACTGTCGCGGGGGCGCAGGAGGTTAAAAATACTGCTGACAGAGGAGGAACAGATATGAAATACAAGATGCTTTTCGACAAAATTGATCCACCCAGAACTGACGATGAAATGATAAATCTGGTGCTTTCCGGAGGCGCAGAAACAATGCCCGCCAGCAAAAAAACAGTCCTGAAAAAGCGCTCATTCAAAAAAACTGCTGTCATCGCGGCAGTAACGACGGCGCTTGCAGTTGGAGTAACTGCTGCGGGGGCTTCCTGTGGATGGGATATCTCAAAGCTGTTGGAGAATTTTTATTCACGGATATCATCAGAATATCAGGAACATATTGATACAGGAATAGAAAATCAGGCCGCCATCGCCGACTTGTCACAGATGGGAATAAACCTTGATAAAACCGTGGATTTCGGATATGGTACCGTTACGTTCAAAGGGGCTGCCGCCGACAGAAATACAGTTATTTTAATGTATAGCATCACAATTGATGAAAAGGCACTGGACAAGTTTCAAAGAAAATTCGGAAACATAAGCGGAAAAACATGGGCGGACCTCAGCGCAAGCGAAAATCCCTCCGGCTGTAACCTTGCTGCAAGCTATGGGACAAGTGGCGCAGACTATTTGCAAACCAACGTTTACGCATTCCAGAACGGATTTCTCACAAAGGACAGCGTAATAGATTTTGAGTTCGACGCGTTTACGATATCCGACAGCAATCATTCACGGCTGGAAATCTCCATGGAAGAACCCGTAAAGCTGTCGCTGCCGCTGTATTTCATGAATATGGACTGCATTTCATTATCGCCCGGCACCGATATCACTATTGACAACTTCGAATATTATCTTGACGATGTGGTGATAACTCCGCTGAGTATTCAATGGTATGTATGGCGCGGCGGCAAAATAGGAACCCTGGAGGGCAAAACCGACCCACTTATTTACCGCTTCAGGGATGGCACTGAGATCTGTAATTACCAGATAAACTCCGCCTCGGAATACAACGGCGACCGAGAATTTTTCACAGTGCTCTTTGATAAGCCGATCAACCCGTCAGACCTGGAATCCTTAACGATAGGAAGCTATACTATTACTTTCTAAGAAATAAAACACTCCCGAAGCTGAAACAGGCTCCGGGAGTATTTATTACAGTTAAAATCCTACTGCTTTTTTCAGTATTACGGAAGCGTCAAGCGCGTTGACGGTATTATCTCCGTTGAGGTCGGATACCTCAGTATTTGCGGCGGTCTCAGTTCCGACGATGTATTTCAGCACCGCGGACGCGTCCAGCGCATTCAGTACGCCATCGTTGTTCATATCGCCGGGCAGGTCGCTGCAGCTGCACACCATAACTACATACTCTCCCCGGGAATCTGCACCCGGCAGCGTAACAGAGCCGTCTTCGCCAACCCTTGCGCAATTCTGGAACTGCAGTTCCTCGTTGACCAGTCTGTAGAGATTCGCAAAATGACCCGCAAACTGTTTTCTGAAATTCAGCTTTAATCCTGCGGTGATATCCATGCCGGAAATTTTCAGGTCAGCGCCCACGGTACCGCGCAGTTTTTTCTTGTCAGCTTTGCCGGGGAGCACGGACATATCTGCGTCAGAAACGGCGTCCAGACCTGCGCCGTCAACCACCCAGCTCTTTGTGCTGTCAAGTACAAATTCAACCGTAAGGCTGTTTTTGACCATCACAGCAAATATCTTTTCCGAAACATCGGTGTTGCCATTCAGTTCAATGACCGCATGGCTTCCCGGTGCGAGTTTTTCCAGCATTGCCGCAATTTCTTTCCAGCTTATTTCATTTTCGTTAAGAGACGGCAGTGACTCTTTACGTTCCTCCGTACTGCCCCTTCCGGAGCCGCCTGAGCTTCCTCCGGAACCTCCGCTGGATTTTCTCGGAGATATTTCGTAAGCGCACACAGTGCATATCTCCGGGGTAGTGTAGGTCGCGGGACCACCGGAAATGTGCGGCTGAATTTCAGAGTTCTGATTGCAGTTTTCACAGATATGCCAGTGACCTTTCTGGTCTTTCCGGTATTCCGCCGACCAGATGTGATCCAGCTTTGGCACTGTCACGGTATCTCTGGAAAGCTCAGTTTTGCAGTCAATGCAGTAGACCGCTTCGTCATAGCTACCGTCCTTGCCGCAGGTCGCGGGGATCTCATTTTCCTTTACCGGTTCGCCGGGAGTATGACCCTTAGCCGGAACGGCGATAGTCTTTCTGGAAAGTTCGATACCGCACCGCAGGCACTCTGTGTATTCATCGTATGAACCGGATTTATCGCACTTTGCGGGAACCTCGTTGTCTCTCAGCACTTTGCTGGAGAGATGTTCCAGGGCTGGAATTTCGATTCTTGTTCTTGACAGTTCCTCATTGCATACAGTGCAGTAAGCTACCTCGGTACGGTATCCGGGTATGCCGCATTCGGGCTCTTTGTAATCCTGGCTATCCTCTTTCGGCTCGCCGGAAATATGCTTTGCAAATGGGAGCACCGTGCTTTCAAGGCTGACCTCATTTTTTGCGTCAGGATCGATGAAATATCTCTGGCACAAATCGCATGACCAGTACTCAATATTTCCATTTACGGTACAGGTGGAGGAAACCGCTTCGTGATGAGTAAGCTCACCGTGACCGGTCCTGACGGTAGCTGACGCCGCATCGCTTGCGGAATACTCTGATGTTTCTTTCATGCGGATATATGCAACAACTTCCGTGTCATGGTCAACAAAGTCATATACATTATTTAAGCTCCAGCTGATGCCGTCGAATTTGTATTCCGCGCCGTCAATCGGCTCTATTACTACATTGAAAGATGTTGTGCTCACCTGCTGAATGGACACCACGCATTCCGGAGCCTGCTGCGGCTTTTTGTCAGTGATCTGAATGGTGACTGAGAATGTCATGTCCTCGTAATTCTGCGTTTTCAGCGTTATGGTTATTTTCGAGGATTTTCCAACAGCTGATGAATCAGTTGTCGGGATATCGAAATTAAGGATACCATTGCTGAAAGATACAGAATCCGGAGTGAAAACATCTGGATCAGGGTCATCTATCACAACGACCGGTTCTTCCATGTCTCCGGTATCGTCAGGCAGTCCTTTTATTTCCACCGACTTATTGCCTATATCCGTCCATATATAGGGCAGTTCTACATCCGGAATGATTTTTACCGCCTTAACGATAGTAAAGTTCCAGTCATCAGAAGTTAACGGAACAGTTGTTCCGGCTATGTTGTCGGATTCGTTCACACTTACGCTGACGGTGTAGATTCCGGGAGTTATCGGCTCGGCTTCATTGTTGTTTTCATCAAAGTACTTCACTTCCAGAAGCTCGTTTACTTCCTCCGGAAGACGGTCTGATGTTACATATGCTGCCTTTGCGCTGCCGCTGTAGCTGAGTTCTGCGGGCGGCGTAAACCTGATATCATCTGCGGTGAGCGTCATTTTTCCGATGGTGAATTTCCAGCTTTCATCGGTAAGCCCATTGATGGCAGAATACACGCTGCCTTGTTCAACGTCTATTTTTACAGTATAAACGCCGAAGTTTACAGGCTCTGTCTCTGTGCCGTTCTCATCGAAATACTTCACAGTTATCTTACCGATTCCATTTACCCAGGCTGCTGGAACTACACTCGCACTATGCGCTATACCGTTGTATTCAAGGGAAAGCCCGGGCGAGAAAATAAAGTCAGCGGAGGTAAGTTCGGCAGGACCCAAATCAAGTATTTTTTCAGCAGTTTTTCCGTCAAACATGGCGTTTCCGGTGAACTTCACAACAAACGAATGTTCTCCCGGCTCAAATCTGTCGGTGACTTCGGCTGTAACTCCGTCTGAGTCATACGTCATGTCTGGGGAAAGCTTCACATTGTCAGCATAAAGCTCCAGCTTATCAGCATTGCCATCGGTAACTATCGAGAAATAACCGATACTTTCGCTGATCTTTATCTGAGCGTCCAGAGAAAAGATCAGCCCATCTGCAACGGTAAACGGTTCAGTCCCGGCGCAGTCGATTGTAAGCCTTGCGTCATACACATAATACGGGAAAACGGACGTTTCTTTGAAACCGGGGAAATACAGAGTCGTGCTGTCATATGGCTTGACAGTCCATATCTTACCGTCAAGTTTCATCAGCGTCAGTGCATTTTCAGATATCATGTCAAAGGTGGAAACGCCTGTGCCGATGCCATTATCATATCTGTATATATCATTGTTGTAGTAGCAGTTTGTGATTTTGCTGGTGTAGGTTTCACTTCCACACACGCCGCCTGCGCTTTTCTTTTCCGCCATTTTTACGAGACTGTAGCAATTTTCGATAGTTCCGTAGTTAGTGCCGCAGATACCGCCGATATAATCAGAACCTCTCAGTTCCACAATGGAAAAACAATCTCTTATTACGCCCGAATTGCGTCCGGCGATACCGCCAACTTCATTTCTTCCGATGACGGAAGAATCAACGAGACCAATTTGTGAAACTAAACCGTCTGAGCCTATAAACGCAAACAGCCCTACACAGCTGTCGTTGATGTCAGCATGCAGTCCGCTTATCGTGTGCCCGTGACCATCG
The DNA here is from genome assembly GCA_017829075.1 of Oscillospiraceae bacterium. Next base: position 29,780 of record JAGAJA010000100.1, read on the forward strand.
AACGTTCCCATGTAGCGGTACTTGTATGTGCCTATGGGGGTCCAGCCGCGGGTGCATACTACATTATCAGTCATCAGTGCGTTGATGTTCACATTCCCGCCGTTTACAGCTTCTGCGAACCTGAATAGCTCGTCTTCATTCGAAATACGATAGGTTCCGCAGACGGTACATATGCCGTTTTCATCGAAACTGTGGTCCTTGAGTTCGCTTGCTACCGGGATTTTCTCGATGGCGCCGCAGCCGGAGCACTCCATGACAATATATTCAGGCTCCGCGCAGGTAGCCGGGATTCGCTGACTGGACTCAACGTAATTGTGAGGCAGCTTATCTATCGCCGAATCAATGGCTCTTCCACAACGATCGCAGACATAATACTGAACGCCATTTACTGTGCAGGTCGGCTGTCTGACTACTACTATCTGCGTTTCGATATGCCCAAGCGCTTTGACAGTCTCGTCGGGTACATTTTTCTGCTGCTGGCACAGGCTGCAAGTCATAATTATCTGTCTGCATTCGGTACAGTTCGCGGGTATCTCTCCGGTCTCCTGCCAGTTGTGTTCGCAGGTATTCGTCGTGCCATTAAACTCCAGCTTGCTGCCGGTTTTCTTCATCGTAAGGGTGTATTTTTTATCCGACATCTTATATTCCGGATCCAATTGTATCAGATAAGTATCAGAACTGAGCTTCGTCACGCTTTTGATTTTCATCCAGGTCGTTTCGGAAGCTTCCTGGAGAATAAGGTCGTCTGCCGTCAGGCTGTTGACTTCCTGCGTGAACTTTACCTCTATAGTCTGATCTGTGCGCGCTGAAACGCTGCTCAGGAATTTCCCGACCGTCACCTTGACTGAAGCGGTAGCGTTTCCCTCATCGTCTGCCTCTGAGGCTGCCGTTCTTTTTGAATAGATCGTAATCGTTGCAGTGCCCTCGCCCTCGGCGGTCACAACGCCTGTTTTCTGTGTAACAGTTGCAACGTCCTTGTTGTCGCTGAAATATCTGATAATATCCGTGGAATTTGACGGTGTCATGGTCACTGATAGCTCTGCGGTATTGCCTATATCTGTAAGATAAATTTCGCTTTCAGACGGTGTGATGCTTGTCGCACGCAGACAAACGTCAATGGTTTTTGTGGCAATAGTCTTTCCCGTGGATTGATTCACGCCCCTGATACTGGCCTCCCCTGGTCCAACCGCAGTAAGCTTACCGCTTGTTTTGCCGACTGTCACCACATTTTTGTCGTCTGAATAAAAATAAACATTTGCACCCTCAACCTTGATTTTAAAGCTATCCCCAACATCTATCATTGCCGGAACAGCGGTTCCATCTTCCATTGTCAGCTTATATGCCGCGAAAGCCGTCATCGGCATGACATATATCATCAGCGTTAAAACGACGGCAAATGCTGTGAAAACACTGGTAATTCGTTTCATTCTTTTTCCCTCCCGGTGATTACTCTGTATTCGATACAGCTTCGAAAACTAATGCAAACTTTTTAATCTGTATGGTCACCTAAAAAATCTCGTATCAGTTAAAATGTGTGTAGCGTACCGCCTGCTTCATCGGCTTCCCCTGCAATTCGGCACACTCTGCCCATTTCCCTTTTCAAACCGTTTTTATAGATTCCCTTTATTACAATATTACCATTTTCAGCTTTGATTTGTCAATAATTTCTTCCTAATTGTCGCAATTTGCTTCATAAATGTTAAAAACATACCGTTTTAATATCTGGTACAATGTGGTCTCACACCATGGGACCTAAACAAAATGAGCCCGGATACTCTGCAGGAGTCGCGTAAACAATATCATCACTTGTGAAGGTTGTCCACGCGCCATTTACGAACGCTCTTACAAGGAAGCCATACTTTGTTCCGTTGGTCAGGTTCTTTACTGTAGAGGTCGTTGCGGTTGTAGTACCCTGTGCATAGTACTTTCCGTTGAGATAGCTGTATACGTTGTACTTAGTAGCGCCTGCCGGTGCTGTCCAAACGAGTACTGCTTCTCCATCGCGTGCAGTTACGGTCAGGACGGGCTTGCTGGAAACAGCAGGAGTTGCATAAACAACATCTGCGCTTGTAAAGCTTGTCCATGTGCCGTTTACATACGCTCTTACAAGGAATCCGTACTTTGTGCCATTGGTAAGATTCTTTACTGTTGCGGTCGTTGCAGTTGTAGTACCCTGTGCGTAGTACTTGCCATTGAGATAGCTGTATACTGCGTATCTGGTCGCGCCCTCCAGTGCTGTCCAGGTCAGTACTACTTCGCCATCACCTGCCGTTGCAGTAACTACAGGCTTAGCGTTCTCAGCTGCCTTTTCGTCCTCGACTGCCTTGTTGAGGGCTGCTGTCGCGGTCTTTACAGTCTCAGTCTTTGCAGTGATTTTCTCGGCTGTCTCTGCTGCCTTTGCTTCCTCTATAGCGATCTTAAGCGCTGCTACTTCGTCTGCTGCATAATTGCCGGCTGCGTTGAGGTCTTCAACGGTAGGCTCTGCGTCATCAGCGAGAAGCGCGTTAGCCGCTGCAACTGCTTCCGTAACTGCACCATAGGACTCCTCAGTATACTCATCAGCTGCGGGAACGCCACTGATGATTGCTCTGAGCTCAGCTTTAGCCTGCTCAAGGTCCATGGCAGCTATCTTATCAGTGATAGCCTTTGCCGCTGCGGTGATCTCCTCAGCGGTCTTGGATCTGAGGTCAGATTCATCAAGATAATTTGCAGTTACTACCTCATTAAGAGCTGCTATTGCTTCCGCATTGTAAGCAGGCTCTTCCGCGTCAGTAATAGCCTTTGCTGCTGCTACTGCTTCTGCATATACAGCCTGAGCGTCAGCGATTTCCTGAACGAAGATATCGAACTTCACGTCAATTGTAACAGCGCCGATAGGCATATCAAACGTGAATGTCTCGTCATTATCGTCCTTATCAAAGAGCTGTTCGCCAAGGCTGGTGACAACGAACTGAACGGAATCCTTCTCGCCCAGACCTGTCGTGCTGATAACTACCTCGCTGCCAGCGGAAGCGCTCTCAGCTACAGAATAGGTCGGAAGCTCAGTTCCATCAGGAGCAGTGTAGTCTCTGTCCTCATTCTTGTATTCAACCTCGTTTGATGTGATACCGTAGATTCTGCCCTGATAGGATACCTCGATGGAAACATCGCCAGCAGGCATAGTGAATGTAATGGACTTGCCGGTGCTTGTCTCCGCACCGTCAGCCAGGAGAGAGTTGCCCTCCGCGTCCTTAACGGAAATGGTGTGCTTGTAGCCGTTTTCGACCTTTGTCTTTACGGTAACCACATCGCCGACATGGAATACCTCAGCTGCCACGCCGCCAACTGTGAGAGTAACCTCGCCCTTGTCAGCAAGGGTCTTCTCAGTAACTTCAACCTTATAGTCGATAGCTTCGTATTCTGCGGTAACGGTAACATTACCAGCAGGCATTTTGAAGTTGAACTTGCCGGTCTTTGCGTTAAACTTGACGTCAACGGTCTTGTCCACGCCGTAGGAAACCTTAACCCCGGTTACAGTGTAGCCATCAGCTGCGGTAACAGTGCCGGAAACATACTCGCCTGCGCCAAGAACAGTTTCAGCTACCTCAAGGTCGTAAATACCCTCAGCTTTTTCAGCAGTGATATGGAAATCAGCTGCGCCATACTCAACGCTAACAGTCTTGCCAGATCCTGCGGTAACGATGTACTTGCCGGAATCGGATTTAATTACTTCATCATCACCGTAGTAAACAGCTGTATGAGAATAACCCTCGGCGTCCTCGACATTTATTTCTATCTCATCACCGTCAATAGCCATTACGGTCTTCGTGAACTCAGTATCCTCGCCAGCGGTGGTATTGTTCTTGAATGTAACCACTCCGCCCATGATATCGTCAGCGGATACCTCATACTCTGCGGTAGGTGTGATGGTAAGGACAACATCGCCGTTGGGCATCTTGAATGTACAGATATCCAGCTTATCCTCTACAGGTGTGAGTTCAACGGCGGTGGTTTCCTGGGTCTGGTTGTCAACGTATGTTACCGTGAGTGTGCTGCCAGCCTCAGGGATATACTGATAACCCTCGCCGGAGGTTACGGTTACAGTAACGATATCGCCGGTTCTTGCCTTGTCGATTATCTCGACCCAGCCGTCCTTATCGTCTTCGGTCTTGACAGTGTTGTTGATAGTGTATTCTCTTGCGGAAGTTATGAACTTCAGCGCACCGTCAGCATATACATTAGCGATGACGTACTCGCCTGCGCCGTTTTCGGAGGTGTTGTTCTTTGTGAACTCTATCTCGCCGTCAGCGGTCACATAATACATTGCGTCAACCTGATATCCGCCCGCAGGTGTTACGTTTATAGTAAGACTCTTGCCGTAGTTTACTGTATCGGGTACATTGACTAATTCGATTGCTTCCGGTTTTTCGCAGGTTACGGTAAACTTGGTAACACCGCTGGAATATCTTACGGTGACATCGCCGCTGATATTCTCAGGAACGGTAAAGGTATATCCGTCTTCGGTCTTTGTTGCCTTGACAGTATCGCCAGCTATTACATAGTTTACTATGTTTACAGAGTATCCTTCCTTGGTGGTGGGCTTCAGTGTAACCACATCGCCTGCGCGAACGTGCTCGGTATCTGCGTTTTCGTCATTGTCGGCGCAAGCTATGGATATCTCTGTACCGTTCACGTTTGCGTTGTTTGCAATAGTGAGGGCGAATGTCTTTAAGCCATACTCTACGGTTACTGCAGCAGCTGCTGCGGTCATGGTGTAGGAGTAGCTTCCGTCATCGCCTGCTTCAACAGCCTCGCCGTTGACGTATACTGTTCTTACCTCGTAAGCAGATCCAGCCGTAACAGTGAACTTGACCTCGATGCCGATGGTGGAATTGCCGTCTTCGTCAACGCCCTCGGTGAATTGTACTCCGCCCTTGTTGCTTTCAGCAGCGGTGACTGCATACTTGATATCCTCGTAAGCAACAGAAGCGACGATATCTGCAGCGGGAGCAGTAAATGTAATGCTGCCGTCATCACCGGTGGTGATGTCTTTCTCAGCCATGCCGTCAACTGTTACCTTAGCAGTCTTGCCATCAACAGATGCAGGAATGATCTTTACTGTGGAACCTACTACCGGCTTTTTACGGTTGTGCCAGTCTCTTCATCAGCAGTCTCGGAATAGGGCTTTCCATCTACCATCACTGTGTACTCGTTGTCAGATGTTACCGTGATGGTGTGCTGTGTCTTCTCAGGAACGGAAACATTTACGCTTACAGCGCCACCGGGCATCGTGAAGCTGATGGTACCGTTGTCAAATGTGAACTCAACATCATTCTTTCCGCTCTTTACGGAGATGTTCTCCTTTGCAAGAGCCTCATATCCGTCTGCGATAAGCTCTGCGGAAATGGATATCTTCTCGCCGTATGCAGCGAACGGAGAAATCTTGCCAAGCTTAACGACTTTGTCGTCATCGGAAACGGCAGTCAGCGCGTAACGCTCTGCTGTGTATTCCACAACGAGTTCAACATCACCGGTAACAGTGATGGTACCGCCGTTGACAACAGGGTCACTTCCATATGTTGCGGAACCGCTGTAGCCCTCGATTGACTCCTCATAGTAAGCAGTGACAACATCGCCGTACTTCGCTGTGGTGACATACTCGCCGTCCTTTTCGAACAGCAGGTTGCAGTCGCTTGCGAGGGAATCGGAGAAACAGTGAAGCTGAGGGTATACTCAGCGTTCTGCGCAGCCTTAACAGCATCGTTCAGAGCTACGATAGCGTTGTTCAGTTTCTTGTTGGCTTCTTCAACCGCCGAAACGTCAGTTGTATCTGCCTTTTCAGACTCAGCCTTTGCAGCATTTACAGCGTCAACAAGCGACTCAACACCTGACGCAGCCATGTAGTCTGCTGCCGCAGCCAATGCTTCATCTGCCTTTGTAAGCAGGTCATCTCTGTTTGCTAATCTAATGGCAAGATCAAGGGCGGCAACTTTATTATTGATAGCTGTTGTCTGTTCCTTGACAGCATCGACATTATTCTTGTCGATTACAGCGTCACGTTCGCTCTCGGCAGCTGCTATTGCTGTCTTTACTGCTTCGACATCCTTATAGTCGCTGTTTTTCGCAGTGTCTATCATGGAATTTGCACTCTCAACGGCCGTATTGTAAGCTACCAGAGCAGTATCCAGCTCGGACGTCTCCTTTTCGTAAACGACCTCTACAGCAACGTGAACATCGCCGTTGCTGGTATCGATAGCTACCTCATACTCGTTGGAAGGCTGTTCAATAGCCTGTGCTTCGCCCACTGTGAACTTGTAGCCAGTAACATTATAGCCCTCTACTGTTGCAGCAGTAACAATGATCTTTCCGCCCTCATACTTTGCGGTGGATTCGCCTGCACCCTGAACTCCGTCAAGGCCGGTGTTGGTTACAGTGAATTTAACTGTGCCTGCTGTGGTTTCAGCAGCCTTCTTCTCTGCAATCTTGTCGTTAAGAGCCTTGGTAAGAGTCTTGACTTTTTCTGTCTTAGCCTTGATTTCCTCTGCAGTGGTAGCCTCTTCAGCCATTGCATCATTAAGTGCTTTAACTTCAGAAGCTGCATACTTATCACCAGCAGACGCAATTGCAGCATTTGCTTCGTTCTCTGCTGCCTTATATGCCGCATTTGCTTCAGAAAGTTTCTTTGCGGCATCGACATCTGAAACCGCATTCTTCAGCGCTTCCGTTGCAGCTTTAATTGAAGAGGTGGCCGCACTGATCTCGTTAACGTCAGTGCTGTCCTTAACGTTGTCAGCATTGCCGATAGCCGTTTCAAGTTCAGTTATCTTTGCTGAAACCGTTTCATCTTCCTTGTAATCTTCTGCTGCAGTTTTTGTTTCATTCGCAGCAGTAATTGCATTCGAAAGATCCTCTTTTGCCTTTGTCACATCGTGATCTTCCGTAGAAGAACCATTCTTTGCCTGATCAACCGCTGCGGTGAGAGCTGTAGTTGCTTCAGTCAGAGCAGTCGTGGCATTCTGAACAGTTTCCAAAACTTCACTGTCCTTGGCAGTATTAGCTGTCTGAAGCGCAGATTCAAGAGTCGCTTTCTTTTCAGCAACTGTGTTATCTGTCAGGTACTCTGCTGCGCTTTCGATTGCAGCATTCGCGTCGGTGATTGCCGTTTCAAGCTCGGTTTTAGCCTTTTCAAGGTCTGTTGCTTCGCTTCCAGCCGTATCGCCCGCTTCGGCATAAGCCTTAGTGGATACGCCAGCACCGAATGTGTCAGCCGCAGGAGTTACGCTTCCGGACGCGATCAGCAAAGCAAGCGCGCCGCTTAATGCCTGGCGGTTTGCTTTCTTACCGAGAATTTTAACCTCCATTGTAATCCTCCTTAGATTTCTTCCTTTTGGGAATTTTGAACGCCGGAAGCGCACTCCGCAGTTTATGGCTGCTTTGCTGCGCTCCGACTTAATCTAGGTGCGGGTCTCATGGAGAACATAATGGTTATTATGTTGCAAACCCTTTTATGACAAGCCCGAGATGTTCAAGGCGCTTGGCATGTATCTCTCCGCTTTCTGCGGTATAGATACGGGTCGTATTTATACTTGAGTGTCCGAGGATATCTGCCAGACGAGATATGTCCTTTTCCGCAGAATAGAATGTCCGGGCAACAAATAATATACTATCTTCCGCTATAAAATACTATATCCTACACTTCAAACCCCTTATATATTGCAACTGCTTTTTTCATTGCGCTGTCACTGAGGTTATCAAGGTCTTCCTGAACGTTCAAATATATGCTTTTGTATCGCACTCCCTCCGGAGTATTTTCTGGCTGGTCGAAATTGGTAGCCAGGGCGTATTTCTTTCCGCTACCAGTGATGCCAAGCTCTACGATGATGTGATCAGTGTGACTTCTGAGCACGCATTTTTCACCATATGTGTCATGGAGATACTGTGCGTATGTGTTGTTCACCGTCCTGAAATTACCCAGCTTGTCTGGATTTGTGCTTTTCACTTTTTCTGAGATTTCATTAAAAAGCTTATTCAGGTCTAAAGTCAGCTGTTCAATTTCTGTCCTGGTTTCTTTTTCTTGAATATAATTTTTGGCCCAAATGCAATTAATAGCCGATTTTGTTACTGGAGAACACTGTATATTATCATTTTTTAAATCTTCTATTTTATAAAGTACCGGTTTTCGGTTTATCCATGACTTTAAATTGATATTCTGTATTACTGCGCCATTACTTATGTCTTCCTTTGCATAAAAGATAAGAGTATCATCAGAAGAAGTCTTCAATGTAATTGTGAGCGACATTATCGGAGAACCATCTTTTCTGGTGAGGTATCTTTCCTTTCCTGTTTCTCTGTCATAGTTAACTGCCTGTTTAACTGATACAACAGCCTTGCTTCTGTATTCAGTTCCATCGCGGCGTTTCAGCGTCAGGTGTATTTTTTCTGCTGATAATAAATTCATTAGCTCGGTTGCCTTGATCATCAGCGCTTTGCTCGCAGATTTTATATAATCATTGCTTTCTGCTGATTCAAGAGTTCCTTTTTCAATATAAGCAGGATTATAGTGATTTATCTTTGCTTTTTCTGAATCCCATGCCATTTTTCTTTCTCCTTCTCTTATAATTCCCCACTGGGGAATTTTTTATTAAAACTTATAAACCCCGGCTGTTGAGTGCAACACCCGGGGTAAATTATGTGATAATATCAGTCGTCAGTCTTGAAATTGTTAAAGTACATTTCAAGGGCTTTGTCAATCGTGTCAGAAATCAGATCTTCCTTTGCTGTCGCCGGAAAGTATTTCTTTATGACTGCCGCTTTGACTACCACCGATTTTGCTCTTGTTGTTCTAGGCTTCACACTGAATGTATTTCTTATCACCTTGTCAACTATTTCCTCATTCAGGATACCTTGTTCATAAAGCTGTTTCATCTGCGCCGCCTGCTTCATTGATATCTTATATCCCTGAGATATCATCTGAGCGATTTTTTTCTGTGAGTCGCTTGAAATGTATGAGAGATCGACTCCTGTACGCTGGCTTATCTTTCCACTGTCGATATACGGTTTCAGGCTTTCGTCAAGCTTATATATTCTGATAAGACGCGCTATTGATGTTTTGCCAAGTCCGTATTCTTCTCCGACCTTTGCCAGTTTGCTTTTGGGAGCTGTACCATTTTTTTCTCCAGAAATAGCTTCTCCGTTAAGCGCGGCTATTTCTTCGCGTATTTCATCGAGCTTTTCCTTAGAGAACATCTTCTCATGTCGTCTTGCAACTACCTCTGCCTGCTTGGTTATACGCAGATTTGAAAAACCTCTCTGATAGACATTTGTTTCGTCAATGTATGCCTGTGCTTCTTCATCAGAGATGCCCTCTTTGACCAGGCAGGGAAAGACTGTAAGACCCGCTGCTTCTCCGCAGTATTTCCGGTTGTTTCCGGAAAGTATTATATATTTATCATCCTCGATGGGGCGAACTATTAGCGGCTGTAATATACCGTTCTGCTTTATGCTTTCCACCATGTCATTGAATTGTTCTCCCTGATAGCGGTCGTATTCGTTATTGTAAACTAGCGCGTCGCCGGGTATTTCTGTCATCTGATTATACTGTTTCGTCATCAATCCTAGATTGAATTTTTTTCCCATTTTTATACCCTCTTCATTATTTGCCTGATGATTAGATGTTTACTACGTTCTCTTGAGTACTTCAAGTGCCAGAGACTTGTATTCTTCTCCGAGCTTTGTTTTCTTTCCAAGAGGCAGCGCGATCATGCGCTCGCTGGAGTTTGCCGCCTCAACTGACTTTGAGATATGAGTCTTAAAAACTTTATCGCCGTATCTTTCGTTCAGTTTCTCTATTGTGGTCTTGGACATATTGGTTGTGTCAACCATTGTAGGAAGAACGCCTATCAATTTCAGCTTTTCATTAAGGCTTTCCTTAACCTGTTCGATGACATCGTTTAGACTGGAAAGTCCATCGAGCGCAAATTTCTGAGCCTGAACAGGAATTATGATTCCGTCAGCAGCTGTAAGCGCATTTAACAGTAAGAGTGTAAGTGAGGGCAGGCAGTCAATAAGGATATAATCATATTTCTGGAATACTTCTTTTTTTAGGATCTTATCCAGGATCCTTTCGCGGCTCATTGCGCTGAGAAGCTGATTTTCAACAGCGCTGAGGTCTATATCGGATGGAATGTAATCCAAATTATTTGCTTCGCTGTGTATTATTGCTTCTTCAGGGTTCGGGTATCTTCCTTGTGCTCCCATCAGACTTGTCATTGTTATTATTTCTTCAGATTCGTCTTCAGATGGGTCAAATCCTAAATATGTAGACATATTAGCTTGAGCGTCCAAATCAACCAGCAGAACTTTTTTTCCTTTGAGTTGTAAAGCCGAGCCAAGGTTTACCGTTGTTGTAGTTTTACCTACTCCGCCTTTCTGATTGCATATTGCGATTATTTTCATTGTTTACACTCCTTTAATATAAATTCCCCACTGGGGAATTTATAAAATTACATTCCCCTTATATGTACACGATTGCTATTTTATTATAACAAATGATATTCTTTTTGTCAAGTAAAACTGCGTCTGCTGTAGGTCATATGTAAAAGCAGATGCAAAAAAGCGGAAAGTAGCGACATAAAATGCCATGAAAAAAGCAATCACTTGCAGAATAAATTTGTGGTTGCGTTCAATATGAAGTATCTGACATGAATACATAGGCTGATATAAAAATTGTTGGTGCACCTGACATCGTAATCAGTGTTTCCATGTGAATCAGATGCATTGAACTCTCCGCCGTTGCCGGTAAGAATGATTGAAATTAACCGCTGAAAAATCTCACTGTCCAGTTTCTCGGTAAGTTCGTCAAAAATAACCTGAACGCATTTCTGGCTGGCGCCTTCAATAAGGAAGAGCAACATTCCGGATGTCAAATGCGCACTTGGATATAATTGTAAATAGTTTCGCGGGAAAAATCAATTTCTATTGAATAGTTTGCAAATATGAAACTTACTGGTTGTTCATTAAGTGTCGGCAGCATTAACTACTGGTTCAGCTGTGCTGTTTGCTCTTCGGACGAGTGAATTTTTCCCAATTATTGAATCGAAAGGCTTTATAGACAGAATGATATGCGTGTTGTTTGCTGCAGTGATCCTTCCTTGTGTAGCAAGTATATAAGGCATTTTAACAAGTAGTTCTTATGACGGCAGGGCGAATGATAGTTCTTGCACGAAGTAAGCAGGCTTCGTTTCTGCACGGTTTTCTTTCCGGGCATAATGGCGTAAATATCTCAGATGGTATGAGGTCAATGTGATAAAATTAGTGGTTATTTATGACTTTATGATTTCTCGCATAATAGTTGATTTGCTGCGTATGATTATTGCTATTTTATAATAAGGATTAATTTTTGTTTTAATTTGTTGATTTCAGAACAGGATTGATAGAATATATAATTTAATATCTATTAAACATATAATTTTCTATCTGCGTGATTCTTATTAAAAACACTATTTATAATTATTTTATTAGAGCATAGTTAATCGTGGCTATACAGCCGTTTTTTTACTTTTTGTGTGGATTGATCGTACCTTATTTGTGGATTATTTCTACGTTTATTGTGGTTATTTGTTGCACTTCCTGTGGAATGAATATCCGGTTTGAGTGGATTGATGATGTCGTTATTCTGAATTTCCGTGGAGAGTTTTTTCAGTGATGTGGATTAAAACTACGGAAAGTGTGGATAATTCGTGAATCATGTGTGGATAGAAAATACGTTGTTTCTTGATAAAAAATAAATAGTTAAAAAAAAATGTTGAAATATTGTTGAAAACTATTTTTTCTGAGCTAGTAAGAATAAGCCTTTTTCTTAATGAATGTGTGGATAGTTTATACTATATACAAAAATGTGCCTATGGCAACACTGCACAATTAACGCCCCATTGCCATAAAAAGAGTGACATGCTGTGAAATTCGTGCAAGTTACCTATCAGGCTCGCCGGGGCGCACTGAATCAAGCTGCCAGATGAGGTCTGTCAGCCAGAATCAGATTCGCCAGGGCGAACATTATATTCAATTTAGCGGTCTGTTTTCGCAGACCTTTGTACCTGGTTTTTCGGTACCTGAGCAGTCCCTTGACTACTCCAAAAACGTGTTCAACCTTTGACCTGACTGATGATTTATCCCTTTCCCGGCGTTTGATTTGTGCCTTTGATCTGACGGAATTGTCCTTGCTCTGAGATGGACGGCGGTTCAATTTATACTTTATCAATTTCCCGGAACGATTCTTTACGATTGCTTCCTCACGCTTTTCTGCGCCAAGATAACCGCTGTCGCCATAAACGACTTCTTCCTCTTCAGTAAGGAGTTCAGACATCATCGTTGCATTTCCATTGCGCGTCTGATGTGCGTTAGAGTCACGTTTGCGTTCCTTGTTTTTTGTGGAAGTCGGCGCTGCTATTATCGTTGAATCTACTATCGTTCCCTTTTTCGGGATCAGTCCTCTTGCCGTAAGCTGCTCGACTACCTGTGCAAAGAGCTTTTCCTGCAGCTCGTTTTTTACCAACAGATTTCTGAATCTTCCCAGCGTATCTCCGTCCGGTATCTGATTGCTTGATTCCACGCCACAGAAATCAGAAAACGCTCTGCTGTCCGTTACTTCCGCAACTGTTGCTTCGTCATC
>JAGAJA010000101.1 GCA_017829075.1 Oscillospiraceae bacterium
AAAAAAAACAGCCCACAGCCGTAAAGCTGTGAGCCTGCATAAATTCAGAATTTCCACTGTATCTCCAGCCGGTCCTCCCACATCAGCACCTTCGCGATGAACTCCCCCGCTATCTGCCGCTTGACTTCCGTTGGCATTTCGGGGAACTCGTCCAGCAGCGGGATAACCTCCTCGTAGCTGCGCCGCTGTTTCGTGCCGCCAAGCCTGTCCAGCTCCCCGCGTATGCCCTCGCGCTCGGCGATGAGCTTTTCCAGCTTTTCTTCCAGCACCTTTCCTATCGCCGCTGAGGTTTCCGCTATTTTATCCACCAGGTTGTCTATCTGTGTGTTCAGCGTTTCAAGCTGCATTTTCAGCTTGTTGGCTTTCGGAGAGGACTGCGTTTTTCCCGCCGGACGGAGCCCGCGTATCTCGGCGAATTTGTTTTTCAGCTCGGCGTATACCGCCTGTTCAGCCGCATCTATCTCCGGCTTTCCGGCTATACCCTCGCACGAATGATGGTTCGCCCTGCCCGAACAGTAGAAATACCCGCCGGAAATCACCCGCATTGCATAGCCGCATTTTCCGCATTTCAGCAGTCCGGTCAGCCAGGAGTAAGTCCCGCTTCTGCCTTTTTTCAGCTGTGAATTTCCGTCAAGCTTGCGCTGTATATCCAGCCACAGCTCGGACGGAATCACGCCGTCGTGAAGCCCTATCGACAGAACGTGGTCGTGCACGTCGGTGTATTTCCGCTCGTTGGATTCCCGCTTTCCGTAGAGGAAACAGCCGCGCTCGCCGGTGAAGTCCTCAGCCGGGTTGGAGATACGCGCGCCTTTTTCCTTGAAGTAGCGGTAGACCTCCATATCCGCGCAGACGTAAACCGGGCTTCTCAGCAGGCGGCTTATCTTACTGCCGTCCCACAGCGTCCCCGCCGGAGACGGAACTCCCTGCCGGTTCAGCATTCTGACTATATCGCCGAGGGAACATCCGCTCTCGCGGTAGGCGCTGAAAATGTACTCAACTGTGGTCATATCGGCGTTCGGCACAAGCACTGACGTCTTTATGCCGTCCAGCTTCGTGGGGATTTTGTCGAAGCCGTAAACCGGCACGCCGCCGAGGTACAGTCCCTTTTCGCCGCGCGCGTAATAATTATCCTTTACGCGCAGGAGGATATTTTCGCGCTCCAGTTCAGCGAAAACCATGATTATTCCGAGCATTGCGCGGCCTATGGCGGTCGAGGTGTCGAAAGTCTCCACCGTGGACGCAAATTCCACGCCGTACTTTTTGAATGTTTCCATCAGGTTGGAGAAATCATTCAGCGAACGCGAAATTCTGTCCAGCTTGTAGACCACCAGCTTGTGTATCTCACCCGCCATGATATCCCTCAGAAGCTGCTGGAACTGCGGGCGGTCGAGGTTCTTTCCGCTCCACCCCTTGTCGGAATACACTCGGTAGTCCCCGTCGCAGCAGCGTATGCACGCCTCGATCTGGGTGTCTATCGAGATACTGTCCTTTTTGTCTATACTTTGCCGGGCGTAGATCGCTGTCATTCGGTGCCTCCGTCAAGCCGTCTTCCGCGCGGCGGTTATGTACTTCAGCAATTCTTCGTAGACCCGCCGTGCGGCTTCCCGGCGGAGCTGGTCTTTCTGGGTATCGGGTGCGGTCGATGTTACTTTGTAGATCATACTTTATCCTTTCTCAGGTTTGTCCATGCTATAATATATTAGCGGGACAGGCAAATATTACTGCTTCCGGTGTAAGATGAAAATTTCACTGCGGATTTAAAGATATCTTTAAAAACAAATCGGCAGCGGTCCAGCCGCTGCCAAAATCAATATGTGAAAATTACGGATTAGGGAAAATAATGCAAGATTCGCGAATAATCCAATCAACACTCACTGCCAGTCGATTATTATTTGTCAATTCCGGAGAAATTTTATTCAGCAAGAATTTTTGTCCCGGCAAAAAGAGATTGCAGCGACAGCGGAACCAGGCGGCGTCAGCTATGCTGACCGTCACGGGTTTTACCCGTGACGCCACCGTCTCTTATGCTCTTCCCTGTTTTTAGCTGCACCCCGAACCGTCAGGTGAGGTTTGCAGCGCGACTCCGCATAATAATGCGGTTTAATGGCTGTGCACCAAGTGCGCAATCGGCTTCGATAGGCTGTGCGCAAAATGCGCAAATTTAGCACGATATTTGCGCACGCCTGTGGTTCTTTGTTAGGGTCAAAGCTAGTGTAGTTTCATCAAGCATGATGGATTAAATTGAATGTCTTTGCATCAGTAGGATTCAACAATATCGTATCAACGGAGTTGTTATGTCGCAGTACTCTTTTAGGAAAATAGTGCAATAATCGATCATACTCAGATTCGACATAAAGAGGCATATCACAGCAAGCCTGAAGGAGTATGTTGACCATCACTGCACTTCATATTTTATCTCAAACAATGACACACAAGTCATGTGTAAGACTATTGTGGAGGACGAGCGTGCCTTTGAACGTAATTTGCTCAGGCATAGCGTACAAAATATATTGTCAATATAGCTTTACACATTTCGCTCAAAAATTTCCATTGCGGCGGCCGCCGATTTGCCCGTCTTATCCGAGGGAAACGCTGAATAAAACAAAATCGACCCGTTCAAACGAGCGAACTCACGGGGCTGATTTTGTTACGCTTCGCTTTATTCAGCGTGTCCCCGAGTAATATCTGCGGCGCTTCTCTGCCGGAGGCATTCCGCCAATGGACGAGCATACCCGGCGGTTATTCCAATAGCTCATGTAGTAGCGCCAGATCATTGTTTTCGCTGTTCTGTCGTGTAATCCGTACTTCTTCTGCCACGACTGTAAAACAGCTCGTTCTTCATTCGTGTAACCAGCCCACGAATGCTTTCGCAGCGGGCATTGTCATGACATCTCCCTCCGACGCTGTTCATGCTCTGCTTTACTCCATATTCGCTCAGCATGGCTCTGTATGAAGCGCTTGTGTACTGGCTTCCGCGTTCAGAATGGAGTACCGCACCGCAAAATTCGGGATACGCTGACGCTGTATTTTCGACAGTTGCAGCGCATAACTCGGCTCTCATGTTGTCGTCCATTGACAGCCGGCAGCAGTCAGATCGTAACAATCAAATATCGCCGACACATATAGCTTGCCATTTTTAGTTTTGACTTCCGTGATGTCCGTTACGCATTTGCTGAAAGGCTTGTCGGCTTTAAAATCGCGTTTCAGCAGGTCGTCTGACTTTCGTGCTTCACGATCTGCCTTCGTTATACCATTCGGTTTTCGGTTGGGTCTGTGCGTTATTCCGATGGTTGTCATTACACGTTATACCGTGGTTTCGCTTGGTATTCCGGAATCCGGGTATTTAAGGAGCAGCGCTTTATGCATTCGCTCCCGACCATAGGTAAGCAGCCAGATTCTCGGCAGTTTCTACAATCAAACCTGCATTCATCTGTTCTTGAAGTGCTGACCTTATATTACCGAATACGGCGGTTAATATCAGCCATTCAATCACAGAAATGACACAAGATATGATGTTTAAAATGCCGATAAGCTCCAGCATTCTCTTTTCCTTGCTGTCAAGGCAGTTATCCGACGCCATTTTGTCAAAGATATCAATAGGCGTAGTTGGCTTGCCGCTTTTGTCGCAGACAATACAATTATTGTTTGCAAGCGGCTGCTTGCAGAGTGAACAGTATTTTTTCAATCAACAACCCTCCATTGTTACTTCCTGTATTTCCCGCAGGATTTGCATTCAGATGAAGTTCCTGAATTGGTGAAACCGCACTCATCACAACGCCAATTTTGCCTTGATTTTGCTTGAGGTTTGCTAACACTTGACGCACTTTCGTATTCAGCACAATCAAATATCTCAACTATCTCCGCATTGCCGATATGTATGCCCTCGAACGAAAGAGGAATTAATATTTTTTCATTATTGTTCATTTTGTTACTTAATAGCATTATAATGCTTTTATAATCACTATTTTTTCACAAATATGAAAATCAAAGCACTTATCATTATTGACCAAATATATATGAAATATATTATTATCAATTTTTGTTTCAAAAACATTACTTTTATGCATAAAAAGAAAATTACACCCCTTTTTAAGTGCTTTAATATTTATACATGGCTCAATCAAATTATCCACTTCATTTGTGGGAACAAAATTGCTTGTAAACAGTTTAACATAAACATATCCAAACAAGCTATATAAAATAAATATTGGAAATATGATTGCTAGTAATAAAAGTATCCAAAAAAAGATTTGCGAATTATTATATATATTTGGGATTAAGCCTAAAACAAATAATGTCACAAAAAAAGCACTAGTTATTGCAAATATTATAGATATACTGCTCCATATATTGAAAGGGTTATAATTTAGTGCAAGTTTCTGTTTACAGGATGAACAATGGAAAACCATTTCCCAACAAAATAGAAGCCCTTTGTTTAGCTTTTTCTGTGTATTATATATGGTTGCTATTCCTGGCATTTGCCGCTTAGTAAAGAGTTTTTGATTGAGATAGCAATAATCTTTTGGCAGGAATCCTCCATCTGTAATCGCTGCCCATGAATCAGGATATTCGTAACTGGTTTGAGGAACAGATGTATAACTTCTTAATCTTCTTCTTGAAATTATATAGTACTGGTTGTTACAAGTATCCTTTTTTACTCTATTTGGTAATAATGATACGTCTGTAGGTATCAATACTAATTTGTTACCACATAATGGGCAGTGCGCTTTATTTAGATTCAAATCATCACCTCCATCTTTCAGCGATAGGTATAATATTTGTCACCTACAATATATGTAATAAAATCGTAATCTCTAATAATATCAGAATCAACACTAATACTTAATGCATTTGAGTAAGGTAAATTTTTATCTCGTTCATAATAACGGAAAGTGTGTTTTGTTATTTCGTTATTATCCAAATTAAGTCCAAGATATGCTTCAGCAATGGTGTTTTGTATAGAAACTGATATTGCAAACTGTCTTGTATCCTCCTCGAATTCTTCCTTGTTCTTGATGCTGTGCCTGCCGACAATATCATTGATATAGGTTTCCTGAAACAGCGTTTTCAGCAGCTCTATTTTCTGTTCCGGAGTAGGAAGCAGAACAACAGGAGGAAATCCTCCATACAGGACATACTCGTTCCAGCCATCGTACTTGTTTCCGTCATACACAGACATGAATTCCGCAAAGGAAAGCGGCTGAATATGCAGTTCATCGCCCCGCCCGCGGAACTACGTGATTATATCCTTTGAGAGAAAGCGCGCGTTGCTTCCGGTAACGTAAACGTCTACGTTCTTTATCCTCATAAGTCCGTTCAGGACGGATTCAAACTCGCCAAGGAGCTGCACTTCGTCAAGCATGACATAGTACATCTTATCGTCAGCAATCAGCTCCTTTATGAACGGGTAAAGCACCTCCGGGTCGCGGTATTTCTTGTTTTCAAAGCTGTCAAAGGCAAGCTCGATTATGTGGCTCTCGTCAACTCCGCTTTCCAGAAGGTGATTCCTGAAAAGAGAAAACAATAGATACGACTTTCCACATCGGCGGATTCAGGTGATGACCTTTATCAAGCCGTTGTGCTTTTTCATTATCAGCTTGTTCAGATAATGATCGCGTTTTATTTCCATGGCGTGCGCTCCTGTTGAATTTTTTTGCATATTGCTGAGAGAATTTTCATTTAGCTGATTATATTATACTTTTCTTTTCAGGAATAGTCAATGTTATTATTGAAAATTTTGTAACCAATATGCAAAAATATTCAGGGAATTATTGCATGATGTTGTATAATAAAACTTGACACCCACGCTCAAAAAAACTAAACTCAATTATCGACTGACTGAAACGCAACCCCTGACCCGGATTTCATGCGCGGCACAAGAAACAATCTATAAAGCAGAGAGCGTTCCTGCTTCCGCGCAAACTTCCGTTTCCGCTGAAACTGCTGAATCTGCTGAGACTGCTGAAGCGAAAGACGAAGTATTCGTCAGCGTTGTCCCTGACTTCACCGTAAATTCGGCGACAGACGCGAACGGCTTCACCGTAGACGATAACGGCGTGCTGACAAAGTACACCGGCTCGGCGACAGACGTTGTTATCCCTGAGACCGTTACATCTATCGCAGACTCCGTATTTGAGGTCAATTCAGTCATAAAGACTGTTGTTATCCCGGATACGGTCACTGCTATCGGCGATAATTCATTCAATAACTGCGCAAATCTGGAGAGCATAACTCTTTCCAAGAAGCTGGTTTCTATGGGTAAAAGAGCATTTGGCAACAACCCTAAGCTGTCCTTTCTTCCGTCAAGCTTTCCAACGCCATTTACAAGGTCGACGACAATATATTCAGAAACTGCTCGGCTCTCACAGAGATCAAGCTGCCATCTTCCCTTGTTGAGATAGGCGAATATGTATTTGCAGATACCGGTCTTACATCTGTATCTATCCCCAAGCCCATGCGCAACCTCGGCGAACATATGTTTGATAACTGCACCGCGCTCGTTTCCGTAACACTTGCGCCCAAGCAGTCAAAGATGAACTCAACTGTACCGCCCTCACTGATATAACTATTCCGGATACAGTGACCGAAGCAAACGAGACATTTGCCGGTTCCGGTCTGAAGAACGTTACTTTCGTCAACGAAAAGGGCGGCGCGTCTGCAAGAACATCTATCCCCAGAAGCATGTTCAACAAGGCAAAGGTGCTGGAATCCATCGAACTGCCGGAAACAGTAACAACAATCAGCGACCACGTTTTCTATGGCGCTTCCGCACTGAAAGACATCAAGCTCCCCGATGGTCTGCTCACCATTGGTGAGTTCGCATTTGAAGAATGCACCTCCCTGAAGGAGATAGAGCTTCCCGACAGCCTTACGACCATCAATAAGGGTGCATTCCAGAATGCGACCGCGCTGACAAAAATCACTGTTCCTGAGCTTGTAAATTCACTGGGCGATTATGTGTTCAACGGCTGCACTGCTCTGGAAAGCGCTGTGCTCCCCGATATCCTGACTACAATTCCAAGTCATGAGTTTTTCAACTGCTCCGCGCTGACTACCGTCAACATTCCTGCGGAAACGGTGACCATCAAGGCATCCGCATTCGAAAACTGCGCGTCCCGGAGGTATTGCCACTACTTGTTCGTATACTTCGCCTGCACACTCATGGGTATCCTGAACGACCCGAAGTCCCAGTAGCCCGCAACGGGAATTTCCAGAGTAAAATCCGCCGTGAAACATACAGTGCCTGCACCGGAATATACGTTCTCCGTCCGGACTTCAAGCCCGGATATCCGGTAGAAGAATCCGCCGCTCTCACTGGACTTCACCAGCCCGTCGTCTGAGATGTCCAGCCCCAGTTCCGCGCTGAGGTCGGCGCTGAGTTCTGCGGATGTCACCAGTGAGGACATATCCTCCGCTGCCGCGCTGCCCTCTTTCAGCGAATCGAACAGAACCGGCATATTCACCGAGGCTATAGTCATCACCGACCGCTGGACAGCCGTGTTTATCATATTCGCCGTTGTGTACGCGACAAACACCTGATAAGTGAACCCAAGCAGTAATGCGAGCGTCATCAGAATGATGAGCGTTTTCATCATTGCCGCGCCGCGCCTGCATTTTATGCGCCTGAGCGCCGCTTTTATACTTCTACCGCCATCTCTTTCCAGAAGACCTCGCTCCTTCCCCTTGCAGTCGAAGAAATGCTCACCGAAGCCGGTCCGGTTATCCCGCCGACACCGATTTCCCTGTGGGAATATATCGTGACTGTAAAGCTGTCCGATAACTGGATACACTGCCCTGCAGCGGAAACCATCAGCCTTGCGTCCTCGGACGGAACTACCTCTATCCGGTCTATAGTCATGCCATATTCCTGCGACAGTACGTCTGCGTCCTGCACAGCTATCACACCGGAAACGGATATCCCGCGCGCGATATCCTGCGCCGCCATATCCAGCTGGTATTTCTGCATGAACACCGGCAGAAACGCCATGATAAGCGCCATGAATACCATTATCACAAAAACGCTTATCACGGTGTCGATGTACATTTCCCCACGGTTACGCCGCAGCCTTACAAGACATATACGCAGCCCTGTCATATTACTGACGCCGTGGACGAAGCCGACGAAGTGCCGCCTCCGTTGAACATCTCCATTATCTTGGCCTGAAGTTCGGGGAAGATGGCGTTCATCAGCGCTACGAGAAGACCAAGCAGAACTGCGCCTACCACTACAGCGATAAGTATTTTGATAAGCGTATCAACATAGCCTTCGCCCCTGTTCGGGATCACCCTCTTCTCTGCTGCTATTTTCAGCATACTTAGTTTAGTCATTAGCTTCTGTTTCATAATGATTCCTCCTGTGTGATCTATATTCCAACACTGAACCTGTCAGCGAATGGAGCCTGTCAGAAAATAGTCTGCATCTGCTCGACTATCTGCACGATAATGACATAAAGATACATCGCTATAAACGCAGCCATAAGCAGTATAGTCACGGGCTTCAGCTTTTCCGGACGTTTCAGCGCCGCGCGTTTCAGTTCCTCCTTGGATCTTACCGACAGATCGTGAGTCAGCATTTCGAAATAGCCGCGCTGGTCGTCGCCCCTCATTACTGAAAGCAGTCCCCGGATTATCTCCGATAGCCCCACGCTGGGGACCCGTGATTCAAGGTGCCGCAGCGCGGTCTCGTAGTTGCCGGTCTTCATGTCCGCGATGGTCTTGTCAAGCTCGTGCGTGAACTCCGGACTGCATACCTTGCGGTAGCTCAGCAGTATACTCATGACGTCGCGGGACACTGCAAGCTGCTGTTTTATCGTGCTGGCGAACAGCACCAGGTCGCCCTCGATCTTTTCGCTTTTCTTCCGGATCATTTCGTCAAGCTCCTGCATTCGCTTCACATATACCATTATGCCCATCACGATGCACAGCAGCGAAATTATCGGCATAAGCACGTTGATCACCGCAAGAAAGGTCTGGTCTATGCCGATGGAACCGAACAGCAGACCCAGCAGAGGTCCTATAAAATATATCGGTATCGAAAACAGCGAGACAAGCACGCCCTCGGATATGGATTTTGCGACAAAGAACTCCGGCGTATAATGTATATCCGCGGAATACAGCTTCTTTTCAAGGGTGCTGCGCCTTTCCTCGTTCAGGCGTATCCTGCCGGACAGGAAATTTGCGGCGGGGATAGTAAGCGACTCCGAAAACGAATCCCGCGTTCTTTTCATCGAAAGGACAGCCTTACGCGCCGCAGAACTGGGGAGATCGATAAATTCCATAGCCACCTGATATATTCCGTAAGCCAGCAGCGCCGAGACTAAAAATATCAGCAGCACGACCTTTAAGTTCAGATTCTGAAGATCAGCCATTTCACTTCTCCCCGTGTTTTATTGGTTTGGTGAGCGTTATCGACTTATTTATCGCAAAGATTATCACGACCGCCACACCTGAAAGTATCAGCTTTCCGCCGACAGTATCCGTAAGCAGCGCGTACCAGTCCGGGCTTATAAGGTACATCAGCGGTATGCTCAGCACCACAAGCACTACGACTGATATCGTATCCTTGAACGGCACCATCATCAGCGTATCAAGCTCTGCCTGAATGCTCTTGGTCTCCGAGAATTTGTTCACTATCGGGAACAGAGTCACATTCAGCGCGGTGTCGCTCTGGCACTGATACACCGCGTCGCACCACTCATGGAAAGTATCGTTGTCTATTGCCATGCGGAGCTTCTGTATGCCGAGGGAAACGTTGGAATTGATAAGCCGGCTCTCGTTGACGAATCGGGTGAATGCATACTTCACCGAGCCGTTCATATACGGCAGATTTTCCTCCACAGCCTGGATTATATTGCTGCTGCGGATATACGACATCGTTACCCCGGACAGCGCCACCTCCAGCTCATCGTTCAGCCGCTTCATGTTCTGCGAGGCGGACAGCTTGACTATCCATACCGGCACCAGCGCTGCGCCTATCGTCATCGGCGGGGTCAGAAAAGGATTCCCGAATATCACTGACAGGGTCAGCCCGAATGCGCCGCATATCACGCTCAGGATATAGATCCCCTTTATGCGCTGCTCCTGGTGGGTCTCCTTCAGTATTGAAGAAGCCTCGTTGAAGCTGCGCACCAGAAAGTTGCTCCGGCTTCTTCCCTCCAGCATTTCCACCTGCTTCTTCATGGAAATATGCTTATTGCTGCGCATTTTCCTTATCTGCTTCTTCGTATCTGTGCGGACATCATAGAAAAATTCCCTGAACGCCTTTTTATCCAGCCGGAATGCAAGGATTATCCCCGCGACAAGGAAAGCCGTCACAAATAATTCAGCCCAGAACACTGACTTCCACCTCCTTCAGAAGAACTGCGCAAACCGCTTGGGAGCGCCATTCTGCACCATTTCATTCCTGAGCTTTTCAGAAATACCCTCCACCTTTTCGAAATGTCCCTCGATGATCGCCTTTCCCTTTGCGTTGACCTGGGAATTGTCGTCCACCACATACCGGAACAGTGTGCGGTATTTCAGATCGCCGTTGACGTAACCCTCGCCCTCGATTATCTCGGTTATCTTTCTGGACGAGTCCTCAAGCTGGCGCTGATACACTATCAGCGGGAACGCTTCAACCATCATTTTCATCAGCGTCTCATCTGAAAATTCGTAAGCGCGCTTCGCAAGCGTGGTCATTCGCATATACGCGCCAGCCGCCGTCTTGGAATGTATCGTCGTGATGACCGTATGTCCGGTGCGCGCGGCTTCCTGCGCGGCAAAGGCTTCGCGGCTGCGCATCTCGCCGACGCAGATTATATCCGGGTTGAATCTCAGCGCATAGTCGAGAAGATTCTCCTGCGATACTTCGCTGGATTTATCCAGACTTGATTTTGTTATGGTATGTATAACGCTGTTCGTTATCTTTCCCTTTTTGTCGCGGCGGACCAGGTCAAGCTCGCGGCTTCCCTCCTCGATGGTGTATATTCGCTTGGAATCCGGCAGAGTGGACATCAGCCAGCTTGCGGTCGAGGTCTTTCCTGAACCCGTATTTCCGGCTATGCACACGCTTATCCCGTATTTCACGGCTACTGAAAGGAAGTCAAGCATTCCCACCGTGGCTGTATCCTGCGCTAGCTTTGTCTTCGAAAGCGTGCTTTTTCCGACTACTCTTATCGAGGCAGCAACGCCCACCTCGTCGTCAAGCAGCGGCGTTTTCAATGCGGTTATTCGTATGTTCTTCGCAAGCGAACCCAGCGCGTGCGGCTTTCCGTCGTCTATCACGGAGCCGTTCAGCTGAAGCATTCTGCGGATTATGTCTATCGCGTGCTGCGGCGAACTGAACGTTTCCGGCGATTTATACCTGTGACCCGCCACGATGAGGTCGATATCCTCCCAGGAGTTTATATCTATCTCCTCAAGGTGCATTTCCTCCGCGTTTTTCAGCAGCTTTGTCAGGAACGAATACTCCGCCATATCGCTGTAGAGCTTCTCGGTGAGCTCGTCCTCGGTCATATCGTCAAGCTTTATGATGTGCGTTACAAGATACTGCCTGATATAATCCTTCACCAGCCTGGAATCCGCCTCGCTCATTTCGGACGACAGCAGATTCTCATAGGTGTTCGACATATAGCTCTGTACAGTGACGAGCAGGTCGTTGTAATTATTGATCTCCTGCTTGGAGCGCAGGAAACTCTGGAGATCAGCCATTTTTACCCTCCGCCTTTTTCGCCAGCGCGCGTATCTGTTTTTCGAACGCCCTGCCTGACATGGAACGCATATCTTTTATCAGTTCACCGGCAATAAACTTATCTGCTACCTCGTTCGAACGGTTCAGCACGAACTCATACCTGCCGCTCACTGACATCACCTCCGATACCGGGTTTATCTCGGAAACATCGCCCAGGACGCTTATGTGCGAATCAAAATGATATTTCTCCTCGCGGTATATCATGCGGGCGCAGTCCTGATACAGTATGCCCTTGTTGTCAGCCGTTATCTGGCGTATCACTACGTCCGCAAGCTCCAGTCCCAGCAGCGTCATGGAATCGTCCAGCGGATTGGACGCGCCGTCTATTATCACATAGTCGTTGAGTTTCGCCATCTTATTGAGCATTCCCACAGTGTTCGAACGCTCAAATTCGTTGTACGTTATGTAGGTATCTGTGGGAGCCATTCCCAGGAAGCTGATATATTCGCTCCTGGGGTGGATCTTCAGCTTTCCGGCAAAGATTGCGTCATCGTACCTTCCGGACATCAGCAGCGGTCCGATGGACGAACTGCTGTCGATCTGCTCCATCGGGCAGTACATCTTGAGGGCTGGCACCAGCTTATCGCCGTTGAACACCACAACGTTCTTTCTGTTTTCCGCGAGCACCGCCGCAAGCGCGACTGCTGTTATGCTCTTTCCGCTGCCGGGGCTTCCCCAGACGCATATTATTCTGGCACTCACTGCGCTGCCTCCTCTTCCTGCGGCTTCTGCTGTCCGGAAGAACTGAGCATCGACCGGAACGTCTGATATTCTTCGCGGTTGACTATCGTGTTTGCGGACAGGAACTCGTTCTGCTTTTTCAGCAGCTCCGCCTTTTTCTTCTCATCGCCGCGACACACCAGCGCAAGATGAATGTTCGCGGTATTTTCGTATTTTGCAAGATAAATAGCCTGGTCTATATTCGCCTTGAACGTAACTACGCTGGGTATGCCGGAGGAGGCGCCGGTCTGCGAATCGTTTATCTCCACAGCCTCTGAATTTGTGACATTCAGCACTTCGACATACATCAGGAACGGGTCTACTTTTTCAATATTTGTATTCTTGTCGTATATCAGCAGCATTACTATATCACCTGCCATTACCTTTGCGGCGATGCCCTCTGCGATCGTGTTCACGCTGACCGCCACTGCGTACTGATTTTCTCCCAGCTCGCGCAGTTTTTCGTCCTTGTATACGTTGGTGGACGATACCTTTGCAGCAGTCAGGATATCGTTTGCGCATATTTCAGTCGCGGCGTAGTATTTTCCACCCTGCTCCGTGAAAAGCGAACGTATATTCGCAGTCATATTGCTGGGGACTTCCGCGCTCGTCCTGAAATTGTAATACTCGCCCTCGGCATAGGGCAGGTCGCCCTTACTCATTCGTATGGAGCGGAACATACTCTCTGTAAGCTCGGTCCCCTTGGGGATATTCTGCGCTGCCACCACTACCGCTATCTTCTCGTTGAGCATTTCCGTTATCTTCGGAACGCCTATGAATCCTACCGCAAACGCGAGAATGATACATACGCAGCCGATAACCAGTCGGTTTTTCAGAATTTTCATTGTCGTTCTCCTGTTCTTTTGATTATTACACGGTCATATTATCATGAGCCTTGAACCGCTGTGCAGCATTACTTCCTCGGCGGTGCGGTTGGGGTCGTACACCAGTCCGGAATCCCGGTCGCACAGCACCGCACAGCCGGTCACGGTATAACGCCCGTGGGTCAGCCTTGAGGCGGCGCGCTCTATCATATCCGCTATCTGGTAAAACCTCACCCGGTCGGGAATGTAGATATCATACGAGCAAGCCAGCGAGGGAAAATAGACTTCGGCAAGTATCTTATTCATTCTGCTCCTCCTGTCATACGTCCGGCAATGTGCTCACGAACCGCACCATGCGCGCCCTGCCGCCGCTTATGCTCCAGCCGAGGTCGTCGCCGAAATCAATTCGCATATCGTTCAGCGGCTGGTGGGGATAACGGTTTTCCATGCCTAGCCCCGCGCCTATCCAGAAGTAATTCTTCAGCCGGATATGCTGCGCGAACCACTTCTCCTGCCGATAGCCGATCAGCTTCGCCGCATTATCGAATATCACAAAGCTGATGCCAAAATCGTGCGCTCCGCCTGTTAGCAGCATAGTCATCATCTGCTCCGTATCGCGCATCGTCCTTACCGGAACGATATCCTTTTCCCCCGACTGAACCGCGGCAATGAGCCGCTTATCCTCAGCTGCGCGCTCGTCCTCCGCCCGGCTGCGGAGTCTTGAAAGCAGGCTCCCAAGGTCGGTTATCACGCAGACGTACTGGTCCGCCGAGAAATCCACCGTTTTTCCGGAATCAGCCTGTTCCTTCGCGTAATGATTGCGTTCCAGCGCAAGCCTGTACAGTTCCCGGATACCATCGCCGATTCTTTCTTCGGAATAGCTGCCGGGAACGCTGCCGTCAAGTCCGCCGTTCTCATCGAACACAAACATTCGGTGAGTCGACTTCGCCATAGCGCAGAACGCGTCCGCGATCGGCACGAAAGAGGAACTCTGGGTCACGAACAGGCTGACCCTGTTATTGAGATCGACTGTCACAGGCTCAACGCTGGTCCTTTCAAGCGCGACTGCCGGGTGCATCTGGTCGCTGCTGAGCTCCATTGCATAAGCAGGGGTGAACACTCTTGGCAGCACCATTATCCTGTGCGCCTTTTCCCCGCCGTGCGAGGTATTCACGGCTTCCGCCTGCTCCTTTACATATTCGAAGACGTCTTCACGGTCGGTGATATATGCAGTCTGAAATTCGCTGGTAAACTCGCTGCGGAACAGTCCTCTGCCCTTGAATTTCGCGGGCACCATTCTGCCGACAGAGGATATAACATCGCAGTATGCGCCGTTGTTCAGCCGCAAACAGAACACCTGGCTGAAATTCATCGCAAGACGGTGCTTCACAACGGCGTTCAGCTGCGAGGCTATCATATATATGCCGAGCTTGGAACCCTCGCGGGCTATCTGGTCGAGCTGCTCGTCATATTCTGCGTTTTCGCAGAAAGCGCCGATATTCGCTATGACGATCTGTATCGCCGGCATATCGCCGTGCTCGCGGCGATAGCTGAGAAAATCGCCGCCGTTTGCCGAGAACAGTTCTTTCCGCTGTTTCATCACGGAATCAATATAGCTGAAAAGATTCCGCACCTTATCCGGCTCCCGGGCGGTGCAAACCGCGCCCACCGCGTCATACCCGGAAAAAGCGCGCAGCGTCTCGGAAGCATAATCTATGATGTAGAATACGTTTTCCCTTGCGGAATACTGCTTCAGCATACCAAAGATATACGCCAGCAGGAACGTGGTCTTTCCGTTTCCCGCCGAGCCATACACGATGATATTGCCGTCCTGCGGCGACAGCGCGAGTATCCGCTGCGACTGCTTCTGTGGCACGTCGTATTCGCCGACGACTACGGACAGCCTGTCGTGCTCATGCTTAAAACCGTACTTCTTTTCCAGCGCGTATGTATAGATCACCCCAGGTATCGGGTCCAGCCACAGCCTGTCCGCGAAAACGCCCTCTTTTTCGCACAGCGCCGTCAGATAACGGGTTATCTCCTGAAGCTGGGTGTCGTGCTCCGATGAATCAGCAGGCTTCCTTGCGCTTTCGATGAGGCGCCTTTTTTCGTTTTCCGCCTGCATGATGACTCTGCCGGCGTTGTCGATAATTTCAACGCTGTCATCGACCTGATTCTTTGTATCCGCGGACGGGTCGTATTTCGCGCCCGCCCACGCCGACTGCCCCATCTCGAATATCTCATTATAGCCTACCTGCAGGTAGAATCGTCCCGTCTGGGTGATGGCGGCGGCGTCAGGACAGCGGATAACGTCCATGCTGTCGGCGCGCTCCTGCACTTTCAGGCATATCTTGAAGCGGGAGTTGCTCCATATCTGGTCGTTTACAACTCCGCTGGGCTTCTGCGTTGCAAGGATAAGGTGCACGCCGAGAGAACGGCCTATTCTCGCTGCGGAGATAAGCTCGCTCATGAAGTCCGGCTGCTGGCTTTTCAGTTCGGCGAACTCATCGGATATGATATACAGGTGCTGCAGAGGACGGGTTATCCTGCCTTCCTTGTACAGCTTCTGATATTTATAGATATCCCCGATATTCGTTCCCAGCCGTTTTCCCTCCTCAAGGAACAGCGCCTGTCTGCGCTTAAGTTCGCTCTGTATTGAGATGAGCGAGCGATTGACAGCCGCTCCGTCAAGGTTGGTGATTATGCCGGCGACATGAGGCAGCTTTTCGAACGCCACAGCCATGCCACCGCCCTTGTAGTCTATCAGCAGGAACGAGATATCATGAGGACTGTAATTCACCGCAAGGGAAAGAATCATCGTCATGATAAACTCGCTCTTGCCGGAGCCTGTCGTACCCGCGATGAGTCCGTGGGGACCGTGGGCTTTCTGGTGGAGGTCAAGATTGAACAGGTCGCCCCTTGAGTCAACGCCGAGAGGAGCGGCAAGACTGCGCACGCTGCTGTTCGTATGCCACCGCTGCAGGCAGTTAAGTTCCTCGATGGTCTTCACTCCGTACATTTCAAGGAACGTCAGCATATCGGGCATATCATAGCCGCTCTCCTCGGAGCCAAGACGCTTATCTGCAAGTCCGACTGCGCTCTCGTCAAATTCCGCAGGAGATACGGTCATCGGGCTGAGCATTCGTGGTTCTGCCGCGTCTCTGGTTTTGAGCATAAGGCAGCGCTCGGCGCTTCCCGTGCGGTCGATGGTCTCACGGCTTCCGCAGAAACGCATCACAGCGGTGCTTTCCTTCGGCAGAAAACGCTCGTCCGGATAAACGGCGATGAATGAGAAATTAACGTATCTTCCCTTCTGAACGATATGAGACAGCAGGCTTGTTTTTGAAGCAAGACTTTTGCTGGTGCATATTATAACATAGTATCTTCCCGCTGCTTCTGCATTCGTCTGGCTCTGCTGCTCTCCGCATTCTGCAAGCTCCGATTCCAGCACGGAACTCAGCACATTCAGTTCTTCAGCGTTTGCAGCGATATATCTGGTCTCCCTTTTGTCGTCCCATGTGTGGGGAAGCCACCTCGTACTGCTCCACAGCTTTTCCTCGCTCTCGTCATAGATAAGGGCTATTTTCAGCTCCTTGTAGCTGTACAGCGACGCAAGCTGAAGAATTATTCCGTTGACGAACCCTACAGTCTGGCTGGTATCGCCAACGATGCCGCAGACGATATCCCTGCGGAGATCGACCGTTACCGGAGCGTTTTCCAGTTCGTAGTCCCTGCCCGCAACTTTCCGCAGTTCCTCGAACAGGATATCCGGCTTGACTTCCATCGGGGGGATCTGGGATTTGATGGTACAGTCGAACGGCACGGAACCTACTCCTATACAGATATTGAGAAAATCGTCATCGACCGAGGAACGCTCCCACAGACTGCTGGCGCTGAGCCTTATCCTGTCGCGAAGATTCTCAGCGCCGGGATACTTCTTGTGCATCAGGCTGAGCTGACTTTCCATTCCGGATGCGATCTCTTTTTCGATATTCTGAAGATACTGCAGATAAACCGACTTCCTGCGCCGCTCATCACGGCGGTCTTTCAATTTTGTATAGCCCTTGTTTATCAGCGGCCACAGCAGGGAGCTTGCGACCATGCTTCCGGTCATCACCATGGTCGGAATGACGGAGTTCGGTATCGCACCGCCGCTGTTGCTCATCGCGTTCAGCACGGAAAACGTACCTGTAGCGGCAGAGGCTATTCCCATTGTGAAAGCCGGTCCCAGCGACAGGACTGCCGGCTGACCGTTCGCGTTATGCGCAGCCGGAGGGTTGGCTATGGTTATTTCATAATGCTCCGGCTTCGGAATAAAGCGCGGGGAAACGTAAATATACTTTTCGCTCTTTACGTCGTCGAAAAAGTATGTCATTTCTCCGGTCTCCTCGGGCGGCATGACATACGGCGACACAGAGCCGCTGCTCCTGACTTTAAGCAACGGCGCGCGGTCTGCTGCGATAAGCTTCTGACCGCATATGAACGTATAGCCGCATACGAAAACCACGTCTCCCGGTTTCAGAACACATTCGGATACTCTTTCGGAATTTACGAACACATACGTGCCCTCGGCGGCGGTCACTTTCATCATTTTTTCATCGGCGGTGAACTCGGCGCAGTGTGCGAATGCATGAGCGCTGTTCAGCACGATGTCGCAGCCCGCGTCCCTGCCCACCGTGAACCTGCCGTTTACTGAATACTTATGGAATCCGGTCATTTCAGCGCTGTCGTCCTCTGCGAGAAGCAGCGCAGCTTCGCCGTTGGCGCGTATCACGACATTCGTGCTGAAACCGGGGCGCTCTATCGGGCACGCCCGATAATTCCTGCCGTTTATCTTCAGATATGCGTTCATGCCGCACTCTGCATACCATTTTCCGTTTTCCGGGCGAATGCTCAGCAGGGAATCCTCCGCGCCGTCGCTGCGTGTAAACGGCATTATATACTGTCCGGTTATCTCACCGGGCAGGTTCAGAAAATGCACCTTTTTATCCTGTATAAGTGTTAGTCTCATTTACCGACCGTCCCATTTATTTCTTTATTCAGCTCGTTTGAACTGATGTAATTTATCGAATTTATCAGTATCCGGCTAAGTTCGCTCAGAGTGATCTCGTGCTGCGGCACCGACAGAACGTCTCTTATGACTGTCCCTATCGAGTTCTGAAGGATATCCGCCGGATAAGGCTCAGCAAGAGTGCAGCGCAGCCTTTCTGCGTTCAGCAGTTCATCAGGAGCTGCGACCCCGCAATGGTTCATATACGGGTGCCTGCCCCTGCTTATCAGCCGGTACAATATCACGCTCAGGCTGTAGACCTCATAATTGCTCTTTTTTGGCGGGCAATACTGAGTATAATACGACATATAGCTGCCGAGCGGGTAATACTGCCCGAAGCAGCGGGGTATACGGCAGTCGAGGTAATGCTTACGCGTACTGCCGGAACCCGAAATATAGACCATGCAGTCTGAAAAAGCGCCGTAATGCGTACCCCTTTTTTCAAGCTCCAGAAGCTGTCCTGAAATCGTACCGCATATCACAAGCGCGTCACGGACAGTCAATTTCTCCCTTCTGATATAGACGGGCAGCGGAACTGCGTCGTTCATCAGCGTGAAGATATGGTATATCCCGTTCAGCTCTGAATACATCGCCTCGCAGCGGTAATTCAGCGATGGAATGCCCGCAGCGGCACACAGCGCCGAAAATGACAGACATTCCTTTGAGAACGAATCTGCAAACTGCTTCGCAGGCATTCCGGAATCTTCATCGAAAATGCCGCTGCACAGCTTCATGCAGTCGCGCTCGACCGCTGACGGAAATATGAGATGCCTTATCACAAGGGGAATACATTCCTCGCCGCTTGCGCTCACCGCACGGTAATAGTCCGCGCCCATCAGCGAGAACATCTTCCCGGTAAGCCGCATACCCATTACAATAAAACCGGTAAGGTCGGTTTCGGAAGTTGCCGCGTCAGCGCTGAAAAACTGGCTTTCGGCGGCTATCATGCGCTTCTCGTTCTTACTGACGACTGCATTTTCGTCCAGGCGGGCACTGCACGATGTGCAGAACATATCATTCTCGCCGACGACCGCGCCGCATTTCCTGCAAAAAAGCATACCTGTCCCCCAGACATTTATTTTCTGGTAACATACCAGTCGTCATACATCGAGCCGTCGATATGCACCGTGTATTTCCGGCAGTCCCACAGCATTCCTGCCGGCGTCCAGCAGTCGAACATGAAGACCTGAATATTATATTCGCCGTCAGGGTACCATATCGGAGTGAAATGCACCCTGCTGTACTGCGGATTTGCCGCGTCATTATAATATCTCGAATATTGGTTTTTTTCAAGATACATGCTGTCAAAGCCATCATATTCAAGCAGCGAACCCTTGCGCGAATATCCCAGTTCAGGATACAGGACTACGCCTTTCTGGAATCCGCCGCTGAGGTCGTTGTCACCCGAAGTGCTGAACTGCCCGTCAATGCCGATGCCGTACCCCGATTTTGTATAGAGTTCGCCGCTGCGGTAAAATGCAGACGTGATATTCGGATAGCTTATCGGCCGCGTTCCGTCCATGCTGACGGATTTCGTATATTCGTTCTTGGTCAGGAAGACAATTTCATCGCCGTCGGGCTTTTTCCATGCATTGGCGGTGTAGGTTATCCAGCTTGCTTCAAGCTGCGGCGTATAGCCGGAAACATCGCCGGACGGCTGAACGAATCCCTTTGGCGCCACATCGTCAGATTTTGTGTCATCCGGCATTCTTATCATATCCCTCAGGTCTGACACGTTCACCGTGAAAATGTAGTCGCTGTTCTCGGCATCCGGGTGTTCGGCAACGCCGGAATTTGATTTATATGACAGTTCTCCTCTCGGCGAACTTGCTTCAACTTTAAACTTCCATGTACCGACGGTCCTGCCGGTGTACCAGTTGTCGTAAACGTATGTGACCGCTGACGTCAGCGTTTCGTCCCCAGGCAGTCCGTCGCAGTACAATGTCACCTCGCCCGGATCTATGTCGCTGCCGGTGAACGTTGTAAGAGTGAGCTTAAGCCCGTAGCCGTTGCCGTTTATGATGTCGCCATACGAAGGTATGAGCTCATGCTTTCCGTTGGTTTCCACCTTAAACGACAGCAAGCCCTGCGATTCTGTGAAGAAATCAGTGTTCTGGATCTCTATCGACAAATCATAAATCTCGTTCGGAAACAGAAAATCAACGCCCAGTTCTTCGATTATCGTTCTGTTGATTTTTGTTATAACATCTATGCCTCCTATACCATGTCTATTATCCCAATTAAACGTTGTTTTTCTCAAGGTATCTTTGTCTCCTTCAGAAATCTCTTTGAAAGAGAGAGAGGGTATGTCGCTGCCGAAATTGATGGTGGTATCTTTGGTAGGCGTACAGCACAGCGGACCTGCAACAGCAGTCAGAGTACCCATGCAGGCGTGAATGCTGTTTCCCTTAGCAAATGTAGCTTTATAGGTGCCTATATTTTTCTGAGCATATATCGCCCATTCAGTTGCCGAACCATAAAAGAACACAGGTTCTTTATTTTGATTAAATCCATCTACAAACCAGAAAACCGGCTCCAGCACAATAACGTAATCAGGGTCAAGGTATATATTGCCTGCCATTTTAACAGTTTCATAGAAATAATATCCCATGCCGTTAAAAAGACGCTGAAATGGAATCGCGTCCAGCTGCAATAAAAACGATGAAAAGCTGTATTTGTCATCAAAGTAATATATTCCGTTAGATGCTTCCAGGCACCAAAGCGGAGATAGTCCTCGCCTGACGTTATCATCATCATCGGAGAGCTTGTCCACACTCAGACTTGCGGGGGATACTTGCTGAAGTTCCATTGAAGCTATATTTCCGTTTGCACTTCCGTAGTACTCATTCAGATAATCCAGTTTGCAGCCCTGACAGAAAACTTTCTCATATTTTTCAACGTTTGCCTCATACAAATCTATATTGAGCGTTTCATAAGAGCCTTTCATCGGCGAACCATCAGTGTTCCACCTTTCTCCATCGTAGAAAAAGTCCTTTGTCGCTTCGCAGACGCCTGTTCTGAGGTTACAGACAGAAATACGTATAGCCTGTTTGTTATCCCACCAGTTTCCGCAGTTGAATAACTCATATTCGTTCGCGCTGACATCGCCGTTCAGAGGGAACAGCACTAAAACAAACGACAGACAAAGCACTAACGCAAGTATTCGTTTTACTGACTTCAAACGTAGTTCTTTCACGTTCAAACCTCACAATCAATGGAAAAAGTCGCTCAGCTTACCCTCAAACGGTTCGACCGTTTCAAGGTCGGAAATATCAGGAAGACGATCCCAGCGCTCATCGGGCTCGTCCTGTTTTTTCGTGGTGGCTGTCGTGCCGGAGGACGTGGTGCTCTCCCCGGAGCGCGCAGTTGTCCGCGCCGATGTGGAAGACTTTGTGGTTGCCGCACCGGTCGTTGCTGCGGTAGTCCACGAGCCGCTCCCCGTGGTGTATTCCGGCACTGTCGCGGCGGGAACGGTGTACTCAGGGTCAGCGTACTCGCCGGAGCCAGCCCCGGTCGTATCGCCGCCCGTTGACGGGGGAACGGTTATATCGCCGGACGGGTAAATATCCCGCTTATTAGCAGGAACTATGATACTCTCCCCGACAGCGACGCCGGGAACTATTATCCCGGACTCGACAGGCTCGCCGCCGTCTCCGGAATCAGTCATTGCACCGGTATCACGGGAGGACGTAACTGCGGGGTCGCCACCGCGCGGGTCAGCCGGATCTCCTGACGGAGAAACGCCTGGGACTGCTCCGCTGCCGTCTCCGCCCGGAACGTTTCCGGGAGTGTTACCGGAGGCGTTTCCGGGAGCGCCTGAATTATCCCCCGCCGATGGGCTGTTTATATCAGATACGGCGGTATCGTCATTCCCTGAGGTATGGATAATATCTCCGGGGATAAAACTGCCGCTGTCGTAGCTGGTTTCGGGGGCGTTCGAGGTCTGGTTCTCATTGCTGAGATCGACCAGCTTTCCCACCAGAAAATATCCGCCAACGACAAGAACAGCGCATACTCCCGCTGTAACTCCGACCATCACGCCGCGCCTGCCGGGACCGTATTGTATCTTATCCTGCTTCGATATTTTATCCTCGGCGTTTTCAAGCTCCTCTACCTTTTTGCTGATATCGCTTTTCTTTTTCATAGCTTATTTTCCTCCTGACAAGTGGACAGAAAACCACGTCATGCCTGCACAAAAACCGGTTCTGTGCAGGCTGATATGTTTTTAATTATCGTGTATCATACTGCCGAAGTCTCACCGCTGACGAATATCATGCAGACCGATCTGTATTTTCCGTCCTCAGTTGAAATGACGATGGTAGTCTGACCTTCTCCCACGGCAGTGACCGTACCGTTTCCGGATACCTTTGCAACGCTCTCGTCTTCCGATACATACCTGACCTTGCTTATGTCGTAACCATCGGGTACTTCCTTTACTGTCACCTGACCGCTCTGACCCGGCACAAGGGACAAAGCATATGCGTCGATGACAAACGCACTGGTAGTCCTCGGAATTATGCCGCCGTTTCCGACGTTTAAAGTGCACTGCGCAGAATACAGTCCGTCCTTTGTGGAGACAGTCACCACGGCAGCTCCGTCTGCAAGTCCGGTCAGTTCCATCTGCTTCTTGTCTTCACCGGAATACTTCCTGTATTTCTTCTCGGAATAGTTCACCGCGCCGCCCGAATTGCTGATGAGCTTCAGCAGACCCTTGACGCTTATGTTAGTATGAATGCAGTCCTGCACGGACGCGATATCGCCCTTGTCTACCGAGAATACGAGGTCGTTTGCGGTGTAGCCCTTGGGCAGCTTGGTGACCTTTAATTTTTCGTATTTCTCGCCGACAGCAAGCGCCAGCGTATCGTTGTTCAGCTCAATGTTCGAACCCTGCTCTATCTGGAACGAATCTCCCTTGCCTCTCGTGCAGCTTTTCACCACGCCGTTGTCGGTTTCGTAATGGAAAGTATAGAAAGGATCGTTTTCGCCGAGAACCGTGTAGGAAAGCCCGTTCACTACCTTTCCTATCAGGCAGTTGGAAGTGCAGAACTGAAGCTCAACGATAGGATAAGCGATGAAGTCAACGCAGCCTTGCATCTCCTCGGAAAGCTGGAGCGACAATCCGCTGCCGCCCTCCTGGGTGCCGCCGAACATACCCGTGGGCATCGCGCATTCCTGCACAACAGAACCGGTAACGGTGTCCAGCTGATAGAACTTGCTGTTTACTCTTGCGCCGACCCCAAGGTTGACCCCGGCGTCAATGGCGGTGAATCCGAGCAGTCCGACACCTGCGCCAAGGAACAGGCGGAGTTCCGCCTTTGCCTTCATATCGAGCGATTTGCTGTTGCTGAACTGTGCGACAGGGCGCAGATTCTTTTTGGTATACTCAACGCCGCAGCGCGCGTTAGTATCGACTGTAAAGCTGATCTCGCCGCTGAGCGACAGATTAAGGCGCACGATAAACTCCGCGTCTATTCCGATGGGCGTGGGAACAACGAACTTGAACAGCGGAGCATTGAGCTCGCCCGCCGCCTTTCCCATGTCCTTGTCAAGCAGGCTTATCGCAGAAGAAACTACATTATAGAACTCCTCCAGGTCGTCGCCGGTGAGGACCCCGCCGTCTGAGAACGCCATCATGCCGTTGTTTGCGGCAAAATCATGGCTGTAGGAGAACTTTCCGCCAAGATGGTCGTTCATATTGAGGACGAATCTGGCGCTCTTTATATCAGGTCTCCATACTTTCCATTTCCAGTCAAGTTTCGCGTCGATGCCGATGGTCGTGCTCTTCTCAAACTTTACCTTGACATCCTTGCCGAGCTTCGTATCAATAGAAAACGACACGCCCGAAGCGCTGACTTTGTAGTTCACCTTGACATTTTTTCCGAGCGATATTGAACCGGAGCCTTTGACTTTCTTGGTACCAAGGTATTCTCTCTGCGGCTGTCCGTTCCTGTTGGCGATAACATTTCCGCCTGAATATATCACGTTATCCGACTCAACTCCGCCGCTCAGCCTGTTGCCCTGCATATCGTAGACTACCGCTTCGCTGAGGTCGAGCTGTCCGCTGTACTGTACGTCAACGCTGTCGTATACCTCGTACAGCTCCGCTTTGTGAGTGTTCAGCGTCCGGCTGCCGTCTGCATTTTCGGTTATGCTGTCAACGACCACTGCAAATGCGGTAGGGGTCTGGGAATCAGCCGGCAGGGTCAGCACCGAGCCCTGCTTGACGTCGATATTCTGCCCGGCGTCAATATGTATCTTCTTATCTGAGTTATCAGAATAATTTCCGTTTTCATCTATTACTCCGAGGTCTCCGCTGTACTCTACGGTATATCTTACCGGAACAGGCTCCGCTTCATCGGCTGCAAGACCGCCGAAATTGAGCACCTCCGGCTTTACCGCGCTTTTATTGTAATTCTCCGCATAGGTGAGTCCGACCCACTTTTCGTACGCCGCAGCTGCCGCCTCGTCGGCTTCCGCGCGGGTGAGTATCTTTTCGGGCGAGAAGCGGCTGCCGCCGTCAAGCGTGAATATTCCCTCGCTGACCGCAATGGAAACCGCCTGCAGGTCGCTTATCTTGTCGGAATCCGCTATCTCAGCCGAAGCGTCATAGTCGAACGCCATCGCTGAAACCAGAGTATCAGCGGCAAATTCCTTTGTTACCTTATCCGCAAGACGGATACCCTGCTCAGGGTCAACAAGACCCCATTCCGCCGCTATCTGGACGGTATCGAAATCCTCGTTGGAAGAAGTTACATTCGGGAAGAACGGCTCCTCGCTGGTGTAATACAGCATATTGAAATCCGTTTCCACCTTGTCCAGCCACTCGGCAACAGTGTAGCTGTCCGCGCCCGAACTTCCGGCGCAGCCCGTCAGGCACGGAAGCATACAACCCGCCCACAGGGCGCCTGCAAGCACCGCAGAAATTATCCGT
This sequence comes from Oscillospiraceae bacterium, assembly GCA_017829075.1. Next base: position 25,257 of record JAGAJA010000101.1, read on the forward strand.
TTTATCATAAACCTCACCAGTTGTCCGTTTTACGGACCCTTCCTTTTTTGTTCAGCCTGCGCTGAATTTTTTATCCTTGGAACTTTTCTCTTTTTTAATTATTTATAATATCCGTCCGGCAGCAAAATCAACGCCGCCGGACAGATACTGAATAGGAATCAAACAAAGGGTGCTACGCTGCTATCCAGATTGGTTTGAACATCTCTGCTTGTTGCTGTATACTCAGTTACAGCATCATTGAGGAATTTAACATATTCATCAATTACCTGTTTGAACTCAGAAAAACGCTGGTTAGCCATCTTTTCAAACCTCTCCTTGCAGGCAGCTGCGTCAGTTGAGATATAGACATCTTCTCCTTCTGAATTGACAGTCTTCATGGCATTCCGTATTTCCTCAAGCTTGTTGTTGAGGTTGGTATTTACGGTCTGCATACTGATTGCGCATTCCTTTACAGCGCCATAATCAATACTTAAATTAACATTAGCCATTTTGATTTACCTCCGTTATCAATATCCTTTAGCGTCCTTAGTCAGCTTGTTTGCTTCATCTACCATGTATTGCTGCTTTTTGTCATAGAAGTCTGCAGCGTGTCTTAAGTGCTTAGCATACTGTTCCAGCACACTATACATGTTGGTGAAATCGTTGTGGAAACCCTCAAGCCGAGCTAAAACTGCTTCAGCATCTTTGCCGCTCCAGGCTTTCTTTACATCGTTAACAACCGTGTCGTAAAGCTGATTTTCGTAAATGTCCTTATAGTCGTTTGCCAGTTGTTCTACGTTGTTTGCAAGGGTACGCATGGAACCGCTGGATACTATTACATCTGCCATGATTCATTACCTCCGTAATATTTTATTTATTTCAGCGGCAGGCGCCGCATTGGATACGTTATCATTTAACGTCCTGCTTAAGTTCCTTTGCCCTGGTTTCTATTTCGGTCTGCATATCGTCGTACGCCCTTGCCGCGTACCTGAGATGAGCCACATACTGGTCGATGACCGCTTTTAGTCTGGCGAAATCGTTTCTGAATCCCTCCAGCCCGTGTATCATCGCGTCTGCGTCTATGCCCTTGTACGCACGGCGTATGCTGTCAACGACAGTGCCATAAAGGTCGTATTCATATAAATGCTGATATTCTTCCGCAAGCCTTTCGAGTTTATCGGCAAGACGCCTAATTTCCCCTGAATCAACTTTTATGTTTGGCATAACCGTTTCCCTCTGCAGATGATCTCTTTGTTTTTTCTGTCCTAATCATACCACAGACCAAAAAGACATTCAAGTCAATTGGTATATTTGGTTTTAATGCGCGAAGAAATTGCAGTCAATGCCGCTCTTGGCGCAAAACAGCACCAAAATCAACGATAATTCGGGCGCATAATATAACAGCCGGCAGACAAGTGGGATAACTGTATCATATCTGTCAATCTGGTGCATTATTTGACGCTGAGTGTCAATTTTACAATTTTATCTACTGATTTAGCACCATTCACTCTAAGTCAAAAGGAAATATGTTATAATGATATACAGAAAATGCACATATACAAAAAACAAGATGTGCTGTTAATCCTGCATGGCTCACCCACAGTCATGCACGATCAGGAGGACATAATGAAACTGGCAATATGCGATGACAGCCCCAGATTCCTGAATGCATTCAGAACGGAACTTTTCAAGCTGGATCCCTCCATATCGCTCGTATGCTACACTTCATACGAGAAGCTGGCTTCAAGCTTTGAAATTATCCCATTTGACGCAGTGATAATCAACGCGGAAATAGATGGTGAAAGCGGGATAGACGTTGCTTTCAGGCTGGTTCACCGGAAGCCCGGCACTGAGATCATCTTCACGACCGACAAATGCGACAAATATGCCCAGCTCATCTTTTCGCACGCCGATGTGATGAGACCGTTCGCGTTTCTGGTTAAGCCGATTAGCCGGGTTTTCATGCAGCAGATAATCAATATGCTGTCACAGTCGCTGAAGAACCGGGGCTGCGCAACGCTTCTTATAAAGAACAGCAGCCGCGAGCTTTTCACGATCAGGTATTCCGAGATAAAGTACATAGAGCACAACAACCGCATATCATATATCCACACCGACACCGAAGTGATACCGTGCCGAAAACCGATACAGTTCTTTGAGGAAACGCTGCCCGGTTCCTTTTTCATTCACGCTTCAAAAAGCATTCTTGTCAACGCTTCAAAAGTCACTGCGGTTCAGCAGAACATGATAACCCTGGCGAGCGGAGACAGCATCTACGCAAGCAGGAACTACCGCAAGGACTTTATAGAACAGATCGAGACATTCGCCGCTTCCGATATCAACAGCGCGGAGCCGCAGTTCATATGAATATTGCCCCCTTGGCGCCGACAGCGGCACTAAGGGGGCAGTTTTTCATAGGCAATTTCAAGTAAAACAGCCCACAGCCGTCAGACTGTGGGCTTAAATAGATCAGTTCGCCGCTGCTTCACCTGAAGCAACTCTCACGCGGGTGATCTCACCCACGCTGTCGTCCGTGGCTCCCGCGCGCTCGACGTTAAGCACTAACGCGCCGTCGGAATCAAGGTAGGCTCTGAATTCCGTTGTGGCTCCGTCATCGGTGGAATGCGTGTCAACGACATCTTCAAAGTACTGCACAGGCTCGCCGTTGTAATACAGCTTTCCGTCCTCGTAGGTCAGCCCGTACTGCTCGTACCTGCTGAAGAACTCCTCGTCTGATATCTCTGATTCGTTGACGTCCTTTGTCGTATGGTACTGCTCGTCAGAGGCAAGCACCGTGCCGTCGTCTTCGACGATGAACTGATACACCTCGTCCGTGCCGGACTGCCCGCCGATGTCCTCCATCAGGATATTCGACCTATCGGCAGATTGATATATCATCGTATCGTCGCTTCCGTTGACTGACTTGGATATGCGCGCGCCGTTCCTGATGTCCTCGAGATTCTGTTCGTAGAGTGCGATGGTCTCGTCCGCGACCTCCTGCGTCCAGGTGAAATCCCCGCGGTCATGCGTCCAGCCGGACGCGCCATGCTTTACAAGCTCGGCGATGTCCTGCTTTTCCTGCTCCAGCCATGACTTGTATTCATCGTATGTCCACCACTCAACGTCAACATCGTCAGCGCTGTCGGTATCCGTAACGTAGGAATTTCCCGCCTCAGCGGCGACTGCTTCCGGTGCGGGATTTTCGGAATTTACCGCCGCGAACGCGGTGGAAGTCCCTGCGATAAGGCACGCGGAAACTATGATTCCTGCGAGCGTGGTTTTCTTGAATTTCATGATAGCTTCTATCCTTTCTCGGACGGCATTCCCGCCGAATGCGGCTCCGGTGGGAATGCTCCGCCTTTCTTCCAGCCTGATTAGCGCCATCGCGTAGTCCTCCCGCTTGCAGCCGAGCTTTTTCAGCACCGCTTCATCGCAGGAAAGCTCGATGTCCCGCCCCGCAAGCGACAGCATCGCCCACGCCAGCGGATTGAACCAGTGCGCGCACGCAGCGGCGGTAAGTATCAGCTTCAGCAGTACGTCAAATCTGCGGATATGCACCAGTTCGTGAGCCAGCGCGAATCGCATTTCCCCGCTGTCTGTGGGCAGATTTTTCGGGAGTATTATCACCGGGTTTATCACGCCGTAGGTCAGCGGAGAGGTCACCCGGCCGCTTACCTTAACGGTGATTTTCCGGCGGAATTTCTCTGCGGCTATCCGTGAGTTTATCTCCGCGTTTTTAAGCGGCAGAGCCGTGGAAAGCTCCCGCCGGCTGCGGAGATGGAACGCGCCGATAATACCCAGCGAGAGGACAACTCCCCCCGCCCAGACGATTCCGAAAATCAGTTCGCAGTCGGGCGCGCCGCTCGTTCCGGAAACAGTTACGGCTTCCTGCGGCGATAAATCGCGGACGACCGCGTTTTCAGGCTGTGTGTTTTCATGTGGAATATTAACGGGAACCGAAAGCGGGACAAGCATTCTCAGCGCCGCGGCTGTCCATAGAATCACGAAAAGCCGCTTCGGCAGTTTGTGAATGAACAGCCGCCTTATCACAATGATGACCGCGATAATGACCGACGCCGATATAGTCATGCTCAGCAGAGTAGTCATTTCAGTTCCTCCACCAGCTTTTTCAGGCTCCGTATCTCATCGGCGGTGAGCCGCTTCGAGCCTAGCAGAGCCGCTATCAGCTTATCGGACGAGCCGTCGTACATCTTGTCGATAAGTTCGTTCGTTTCCGCTTCCTGCACTTCCCTGCGGGAGATCAGCGCGCGGCAGATAAAGCCCGGCTCCGACCTGCCCGCCGCGCCCTTGTCTATGCATTTCTTTATCACCGTGTAGGTGGTGGTCTTGCTCCAGCCGACCTGCTTGTTCAGCTTCTCCGCTATGTCCTTTGCGGAGGTATCGCCCTCCTTCCAGAGTATGTCCATAACTTTCAGTTCAGAGTCAAACAGTTTGATTTCCATGGTTTGGGGGTCCTTTCTATTGCAATAGAATGTGATCACGATATCATTCTACTGCATTAGAATGGATTTGTCAAGTGCTCCGGAGAGATTTCATCATTCTATCACAATAGAATAGACTGAAATAAAAAAATCCGGCGACCGAAGCCGCCGGATTTTTATTCTCACCTGTGAAACCGCTTTTTCACGAACGCCGCCACATCAGAAATTTCGCTCGTTGACAGACGAAGATGGTGCGCACTGCACATTTTCGCTCACATAAGGTTTTTAGAGGTGACCTTATTATCGACGCCCTGGGATTCAGTCCCCGAAACCGCTGCAAAATCCGGCGATAAGCCCGAACAGTCCGCCAACAACACCGCCGACAGCCCCGACTGTAAGTATCAGCCAGAGGTGCGACTGCCAGAAATCACCCGTGAAGATATCCACCCAGTTCATCACGAAGATGAACGGGTACAGGAATCGTCCGAGAACGCCGATCAGCAATCCCGCGGCGGCTCCTATCAGCGCGCCGATGACCGCACCCACGACCAGTCCCACAACAGCTAATATCAGACACATATTTTCCTCAGCTCCTGTCGTCAGACCATCTTCTTTGCCGCCAGCCTTATGTTTTTGCTCTGTTCAAGCATGGCGTTGAACGCTTTAAGGTCCAGACCGGCTTCCCTCAGCTGACCGAAAAGGAACTCCTTGAGATTGTCGTTTCCCTCAAGCTGAAGCTGCGCCAGCGCAGTTGCACCGCCCTGTATCACCAGCGACGGTGACCTCGCAAAGATACCCGCTACAGTCACCGCCGCGGACAGCCCCGCGGTCTGAACTTTTTTCCGCCTTATCGAATAGGGGTCGTACTTCGCCATCTCGTCCGCCTGCCTGTTGAGCCTGTCGATGTCTATTTCGGGCATTCTGGTGAATACTTTTCTCACCATCGCACGGGAAAGCCCCAGATATTTCGCCTGCTCGTCAGCGATTTTCCCGCAGGCTTCGGCGTTGTCCCGGAAAAGCTCCTCGGCGGTCTTTCCGCTGTAGCCGAGGTAGTCGTAGTACGTCATCAGCAGCTTCCTGCAGCTTGGATCGTCCGGGTGGGTCTCGAGGTACTCGCCGTATTTCTGGCAGTAGACCGTATACAGATAGAACGATATGCTTTCCCGTATCTTTTCGCTGTTTTCGCCCCTCAGCGCCGCTATTTCCGGAATGTCGTACAGCGGCTGCGGCTTCGCTTTCATCAGCCGCTTCTTTTCAAACGTGCCGAGCGTAAGCTGATTCCTTATCTTTCCGAGTTCGACCCTTGCCTTGAATATATCGCCCTTTTCATCGTCCTCGGCGGCGAACGAGGATATCAGCCCGTATATCTGCGCAACGCTCTTGTACCAGTCCATCTCGCGCAGGAGCTTCTCAACGCCCCTCGCCGTAGTTTTCAGCGCGGCTTCCACTCCGAGTGAAGTGCAGAATCCTATCAGCTTCCGCTGGGCTTCCATCTCTTTCTTCTTTTCCGGGTCGAGATATATGTTGCGGGTCCACAAATTCCTGAACTTTCCGTATCTCTTGTCAAAATACTGGCTGTCGTAGGCTTCCATGACCTTTTTCTTCGCCATTTCACGGGAAACAAACTCTATCATCGGGTCTATCCGCTCGTAATTATTGCTCATCAGGGCGGCAAGCCTGCCGTAGCCTGTGGCGGCTCTCCCCGCTTCAAACTGCTCCTGGTCTATCCTTGATGTTGTTATCGTCCCGCATACGTTTTCCACCGGGTCTACTATTTCTGGTAGCATTGTGGCCTCACTTTCTTTTGTCGTAAATGCTGGCTAGCTCATCGACAATCGAAGAACGCTTCTTCTCCAGTTCGTTTATCTCGTCACGGTTCTTCCAAGAGCCGAACGGCTCGGATCTTTTTTCTCTTATCTGCTGTTCGGTAAGGTCCCTCTTTGAAGTCAGGTCGTTGAATTTTTCCTGGAGTTCCGCTCTTTCGCCCGACTTATCCGCAAAAGCCTTTACCACCGCGGCTATCCCTGTGACAGCCACTGTCGCCACTGTAGTTACCAGTGCCATTGCCTGCTTCATCTGTTCAATATTATGCTTTGCCATATTCGATTCCTCCTAAAATGTTACGTCTTCGAAATTTATCTCGTTCTCATCATAGCTGACCGTTTCTTCTGAAGTCGTCAGGTACTGCGTCATCAGCGCCGAATTGTTGATGAGCCGTCTAAGCTGTTCCGGAAAAGTTTGCCAGAAATCCGATTTCGAATCATCATAGCTGCCCATAAGGCCGCACACATCGTATCTGACCAGTTTTTCCTCAAATTCCGCAATCTCATCGCGGAAATGTTCAAGTTTTTTCCTATGACCGCTCGCTGTCGAAACAGAAAACATTATGCAGTAACCGGCGAGTATTTCAGCTGCCGCACGCTTTGCAAGCTCGTTTTCTGTTTTGGCTTTATTGAGCCTTAAAGAGTTCCATATAAACCCAACGCCTGAAGATTCGTCGATTTTTCGTATGTAATCCACAAAGTCAGCAAGCGCTTCCTGAAGTTCATTTACAGCATGTTCCGAAAGATCCCACGCTTTTGTGAGATGATCTACGGTGTCGTTTTCATCTCCGGAGATCTTTATCTCAGTCATTGCGCTTTTTATATCAGCGAAGGATTTTCCGACAATCAGTTTCTCTACCTGATCAATACTAGCGCTTATTGCGTTGAACTGAGCCATCTGATAGTCCATAAAGAATTTCACGACATCTTCCGGCGAACGCATTTTATATTCCTGAACAAATTCCTTGAACCCAGGGTAAGAGGAAATGTCTTCTATATTAATCCGGAAAAGGTCGTTTTCCTTTTTCAGACCCAGTTTCGAACCTATGCTGCTTAATACCTCGAACGGCTTGAACTCCATTATTTTTTCCCTTACGGCGGTAAAATCAACGCCCATAACTAACTCCTTTCGCGTGTATCACGGCAATTTGCAGATGTAGTTTCCGCAGCCCGGCGTGCGGCCTTTCTTATTCGCTCCGCATTTAAGGCACTTGTTTTCAGCCTGTCCGTTAAATTCCCACAGCCCTATCTGCGGGCACTTCGGCTCTATCGCCGTATTCATCGGGTCGTACCAGTATTTGCAGAATGCGCAGAACTTCGCTTTTGACCTTGCATTGAATATCATCGCGTTTTCTCCTTTCTCCGCTTTGTGATTATAGTATAGCACCTTCAAGTATTGCGTTTGTGAATTTGATTTTTCGCCTTATCCGGGTACAGCCCGCATTATGGCGCAATAGTAAACGCCCCGGTATCCTTTCGGACATCGGGGCGTTATGTTCGGTCACCTTGCGGTGAGGGGGAGATCCAGCCGCCCCCCTTGGGTCCGGACAGGGCGTCAGTCATCAGAATGAGAATTGACGATCGCAGTTGCGATGTTTGCGGCGGCGCCGATAATGGCAGTCAGTACAGCAGTGCTCACGATATCGCCTCCTTTCAGATAGAATCATGGTACCAGGAAATCAATCCCGAGAATTAGCTATAGCAATGGCAACGGAAGCCACAGCGCTGATAACAGCGGTAATAACGCCAGCGTTCATTGATATCACCTCCTTTCAAAAAAGTCTTGATCATCACCGCACCCTGGGGTCGAGGGATTCAGCAATAAGACGAAGAATCTTGTTAAAATCAGGACACATGAATATCACCTCCCTTCACCGTGAGTTTATGCGGATCAGTCGTCCTCACCGCCCAGAAGAATGCCCGCCAGAACGCCGAGCAGAAAATCACCACGATCAGTCATGCGTATCACCTCCTTTCGGGACAACGGGAATCAGTAAAGGATAAACGGACGTCTGCGGCGGGGTTTACCGAACGAACTGGGCATAGGCGCTACAATTCTTGCCATGATATCACCACCTTTCACTTTATACCCGAAAATCCGGGTTTTAATGATCATAACCGTCAGCCCCGCCGACAAACGGGGAATAAAGCCAGCCGAGCCACATATCGTAAGGAAAAGACGGAACAATGGAATGCAAATATCTGTACATATAAATACCCCCTCGGAAATAAATCGTATGAATCAGCGGAACATGGGAATGTCGCAGAAGTTCTTCAGCATATGATCAGCTCCTTTCACTATATATACCCGGACAAGCCGTTTTTTTAAGTTTTTTCGGTTTTTTTCTGAGATTTTCTCAGGAACTTTTCACTTTCACTATATATACTCCGGACAGGCTGTTTTTTTAGTTTTTTGCATAGAAAAATCCCCGATATCTTTTTAGGATATCGGGGATTTGGGTCAATCACCTAGCGGTGAGGGGGTGGTTCAGACGCATTCTCAACAAGATGAAAGCCGACGGTCAGCTTGACGTTTCAATCACCTCGCGGTGTAGGGGTGGTTCAGACATAGAAAATTTATGACCGTTGCAGCGGCGGTTCTAAACAGTTTCAATCACCTCGCGGTGTAGGGGTGGTTCAGACTGCAAACCCACTAGCCCGCATGGCTATGCGGTAAACCTGGATTTGAACTTTAAAAAAACATTTATTCCGTTTCATTTATGCCACCCTTTATGGTATTATTTTAGCACATTATTCCGTACATGTCAATAGTTTTTTCAAAAGACCACGCTGCACCGCGCGGTATGAAAACGGCGCGGCATCAAGCCGAGCCGTCATCAGAAAACCGCATTGACGCTATACCAAGGAATGCTTTGCAACATTAATGCGCGCTTCGTCATATTTTATCTTCTGCTGATTCAGCGCAGATTCTGAAATACTCTTGCCTGAGACTGCTTCCACATATTTCAGTATTACCGGATACGGAAGATTTCCTTTTTCACGGCAGGGCTTTCCGGCGTCCTTTTCCTTACCCGTGAAAAGCGAAAGCGGAAGATATTCCGCACCGTCAGCGTCGATAAGCCCGCCGCAGCGCTTATTCACGAACGTATTCAGAAAAGCGATGTCGGAAGCCTCGTTGAATTTAATGCCGTTTTTCCTGATAAGTCCCATTATCCTGTCATCGCCGTAATATATTATCTCAAATGCGACCTGGTCGGTGAAAAAAACCGGAGTGTAGTTGAACGTCTTTCTCTTCGAATATAACGCCTTTGTTCCCAGACAGTAATCCACCAGCGCAAGATAAAATACTTCATACCCGGTATCATGAACCACTCTTTCGGTCTGGTCTGACTCGTCATAAAGCTGGTCGCCCCTGGTTATGCCCTCGGTATCGCCGCCTGTGGGTTCGTCTAACCTTGACTGAGTTGTCTGCTCTTTGTTCTTCCTGCGCATTTCGTCTTTAACACTGTTATTCAGCGCCCTGACATAATAGTTCCAGAAAGGATGCTGCGGGTCATAACGCTTCATAACGGCATAGAATGTATCAGCCATGATGTCACGATACATATCGTTTTTATCCATTTTTACAACTTCAGCGGATATCGCTGAATAAAGCCGAATAAATTCATTTCGGGCATTGGCGTCAGCCGCGTTTATATCCCCGCCGAACCTTTCAGCGATATCCTTTGCAAGCTGGTTAATAGTCTCAACATTACTCATCGCTGCCGCCGTCCTCTCCATCGTCAAGAAGCGGTCTGATGAATGCGAGCGGATCGCTGGGGTGCGCGGAAGACAGTCTGCCCAGCACGCTGTTGATGTAAAACAGCGCCGAAACGTCAAATATATTCGCGCACTGGGTATCGTGGTTGAACTCGCCGTATACCAGCGCCTTTACCGCGGTGTTTTCGCCGTAGAGATAGGAGTAGGTCAGTGCCAGCTGAAGCGCCATGGACGTGGGCTTGTTGCCGAATGTTATATCCGCCGTCAGCAGTTCGTCTTTGCCGATGGAATTTATTATGCTCTCAAAAAGCCTCAGGTGCTTGGCGGAGGACTCGTCATAGCTTGCTTCTATGACGTTTATCTCGCCGTAGTCAAAGCCTATCTCATCGCGCAGGCTGTTGAGTTCACCCACGAAACGCTCGTAATTCTGCTTTACAAACGGGCTGGTCTTGCTAGTGAGAATTACCGTCACCTTTATCTTCTCGCCTTTCTCCGCAAGATTCTGTATCGGAATGAGTATCGGGTGGGAATACTCGCGGTCAGTTCCGAGAAAATCAACGTTTTCGCTGTTGTGATACAGCGTGGTGCTCATATTCTTCGCAAGGCAGATGGTCGTAATAAAATGCTTCATGGATATCATTCCTTTTCATCGAGCGCGGCTTCGAGGTTTCCGAGTGCGCGCTGCATATCTTTCGTAACATTGTTTCGGGTGACGTTATTAGGAAAAGTCGAAAAAGTATAATTCGACGTATTGAAAAGCGGGACTATGCTGTCGCCTTTGGTGCTGGTACCCATAGCGTGGTTCACACGGTTCCTGGTGCATTCAGCGAATCTGGTATCACTGAAGATCTTCCGCATTATGTCTGCGGGAACATTGAGCCTGATCCCGTCCGGGAGATATTTTTCATCAAAGAATATTGCCGCAATAGTCCATCGCAAACGCTTTGTATCAGATTTATACCTGGCGAGCTTAGAATTTAATTCACTGCTGTTTATATCCGTTGAGTCTTTCATATTCCAATAAACTCTGTCCAGAATATATACAAGATAAGTGCTGTTTTTCTCATATTCATGACCTTTCAGCATTTCCTGTATTCTGCTGTTGTGGATACTCATGTCTATCGTGTACAGCTTTTCATCTGCGATGATATCTGCGACATTCTCGTTGTAAATAGTCAGCGCCTGCTGGACAAGTCCGTTTTCAAGGCACCAGCGGACTATACCGATGATACTGCGGCTTCCGGAATCAGGGGAAATGTGGAACTTAGTGCGGATCAGCGGTATCATTACCTTGATCATAAATAACCCGTTGCTGTCGTTTTCTTCCGCCTCTACCTCGTCAAGCTGTTCATTAAGCTTATTCAGTATTTCAGACAAATTCGTTGCACATAGTTGTATGGAATCACTCAGTTTATCCATAGTTCTCAGCAGCTCCTTGACCGGCCTGCAGTCAGTGCTGCTGAACGCTTTCAGGAGCGCGGTGGCAGAACCGTGCTGAACGAAGTCGTTCACCGCGTCAAGCACCTCCATGTGACGGAATGAGCTGTCCGTGTTCACGATGGTTCCGGTGTGAGTCTTCATGTCTGCGTCAGCGTAGTACGCGTGTATCGCGTAGCCGTAATATGAAAGCAGCTTCGTCAGCAGCTGGATAAATATGAAGTTATCGCGCTTGCCGCCAGCCATATCCAGATGTATGGTGATATCCGGGTCTTCGGCGGCTATGCGCTGTATCTCCCTGGATATCTCGCTGAGCACCCGGTCGAATCTGTGGAACTGCTCGTCCTCGCGGAGGAAAACATCGAAATACCGCGGCACTGCGAAGCCATTTTCGCCGCAGAAGCTTTCTATCTCGCCGTTGAGATACCGCATGGTATAGTCATCGGCTGCGGCGACGTCGTTGCTCTGCACGCGGATATAAACGTCCAGCGTGACATCTTTGCCGAGACTGCTCATCAGATATTTCACGCACGCTTCGTTGGTCTGGTATGCGGTGGTGGTTATGTCCTGATTTGAATAGGTAAATATCCCCTTATCTTTCACATCCTCTTTGACCTTGCTTATGCAGGATATTAGTATATTCTTCATCTTATCATTCCTTTCAGCCTGAAACGAAGTCGGCAAAACTCTGCCTGCAAATCAATTTTATCACAAAATCAGATATGTGTCAACAGATTTTCTCATTCAGTTTTGCTGTGATTTTCTTCTCACACTATATTATACCTGGTTTCCTGCGGTTTTTTATTTTTTTATATAAAAAAATCCCGGTATCTTTTCGGATATCGGGATTTTTGTGTTCAAGCACCTTGCGGTGTGGGGGTGGTTCAGACATGTAAATGGTAACATCGTAAACACGCGGGAACTCAAGTTTCAATCACCTCGCGGTGTGGGGGGGGGTTCAGACCCGCAAAGGTCATAGGCAGGTATGTCCACCTGTATTATGAGTTTCAATCACCTCGCGGTGTGGGGGGGGTTCAGACTGCAAACCCACAAACCCGCATAGTTATACGGTAAACCGGGATTTGAACTTTGAAAAAACATTTATTCAGCTTCATTTATACCACCCTTTATGTCATTATTTTAGCACATTATTCCGTCCGTGTCAATAGCATTCTCAGAAATTCGCACTACCGTTACATCGCAATGGGGATATGCACTCCCCCGACCATAAATTCCGCCCCCGTTGCCTGAACTGGCTCCGGGAGCGGTTTTCCATCTGTATCTATCGCTTCGGCGGTGGATACAGATGGAAAGCGCTTTGTTATGCGGTATGCGTGGATCTGCTCCGTGACTTGCTCCACCCGCAGAACAGTAAAAAAAAACAGCCCACAGCCGTAAAGCTGTGAGCCTGCATAAATTCAGAATTTCCACTGTATCTCCAGCCGGTCCTCCCACATCAGCACCTTCGCGATGAACTCCCCCGCTATCTGCCGCTTGACTTCCGTTGGCATTTCG
>JAGAJA010000102.1 GCA_017829075.1 Oscillospiraceae bacterium
AAGTGCGACACGATGTCGCACAACTATGGGCAACATGGGAGAGGAGTCTGAGGAGAAAACCGTAGGGGAAAGGGGGGAACGTCCGGTTTTTGTCGGATTTTCTAAGTTCCCCCCTTTCCCCGAAGGGTTTCTCCTCAGTCCCGTGCGAAAACAATTTATTCTTAATAGCTCCAAACAACAACTGTCTATATGATAAATCTATCATGTGAATTACATTTGAGTTTGTCAATGCCTGCTCCGCAGTCATTGACAGGGGGAAAACTCTTGTTTTCCCCCGCGCCCCTTTAGCACTTCTGACGCGTTTATGCGCTGCCGCGCTGAGTGGTGGGGCGCTGCCCCACGCCCCGCTTCCTTTTGGAAGCCAAAAGGAAGCGAAAAGCATTTTCCGCGCTTCGCGCGGAGCTGCAAACGGAAACCCGCTCGACAAATTCCAATTTATCAAATACCTAATCAAAACAGCGCTATTTTTTCCGGACAAAGAAAGGAGGCCGTATTGCGATTACCATGAATCTGAATTCAAGGTGTTCGTAATACGACCCCTCTCAATGAGTGAGTCAAAATATAAACCTTCTCTATAAGCCCGGAGTGAATAACGCTTTAAATCAGCGGCTTTACCTGACCGAAACGGTGAACCGGAACGGATTTACCCGCAGAGCTTACCACCTCGTGCCACGCTAGAAACCGATTTCTGTGCGTTGCTTCGGACTGTATTCTTCCGGAATACAACGGCTTTGCCAGCGCAAAGGAACCTTTTGCTTTCACCGGGTAAGTCCTCTGATCACCGCCGCATTTCGCTCATAACCGCACCTGCCCCGCGCTTTTACCCGTCTGCCGGACTTTGCAGAAAGGCTGTGATAGCTGAAATCCGCGTGTACCCGGAAATCAAAAGCGCATAATAATGCAATAATTGCTCATGCGTCAGTCGTCATGGACTGAAACCGCCGCACCGCCCCCCGCGAAAGCTCGCCGGGCAATACGCCGGAACATCGCTGTCCTTGTGCTCTTCCGTCAACGCTCCCGATAGCGATCTGGAAAGTACCAGTCCAACTTTATTCATCTTTATTTTATCGCATTTTATCCAAATTGTCAATACCTTTTGTCAAAATTCCGCGTCAAATCATGCATTTTTTCGCTCAGAAAGCTATTATTTCACTCAACACACGCAAAAGATACATTCCAAAGCTCATTTTTCGTACCTCCTCCTTTGCGACGATATCCGACCGGAACACCTCCATTCCGTCAAGCGTCACAAGATATTCGCCAAGAAACTGCCCCTTTTCCACCGGGGCTTCCGCCTTTTCCACAAAGGTGTACTCATACTTTACGCTGCCGGAGCGACCTTTCTTTATTATGCAGTCTTCTCCCTTGTGCTCCACTGTCGGCTGAACCGTGGAGTATTCTCCGCGATCAACCGGGATAGGTTTAAGCTCCCGGCTGTCTATCTCCGGGGTGAACCTCTCAAAGCCGGAAAATCCGTAATCCAGCAGTTCCTCCGCCCGGTCAAATCGCTCCGGGTCTTCGCCGCAGCCCAGAACCACCGCCACCAACCTCATATTCCCGCGTTCCGCGCAGGCGGCAAGGCAGCAGCCTGCTCCGTCGGTAGTTCCGGTTTTGCCACCGAGTATTCCGTCGTAATATCTTACCAACTTATTTGTATTGAGGAGCTGTGTTTCTCCTCCGCGGAGGTAATCAAGCCACGTCAGAAGCCAGCCCCGGTAATATTCCTTTTCCATAAGCTCCGCTGTCATTATGGCGATATCCTCCGCCGAGGAATAATGCCCCTCGTTGTCAAAGCCTACGCAGCCGGTGAATTTCGTGTTTTTCAGCCCCATTGTCCTTGCGCGCTTGTTCATCAGCTTCACGAACTGCGCCTCGCTGCCGGCGGTGTGCTCCGCAAGAGCAATGCAGGCGTCATTCGCCGAGCTTACGATGACCGCTTCCAGCAGCTCCGCCGCCGTCATTTCCTCCCCGGCTTCAAGCCAGATCACCGACCCCTCCGCCGAGGAAGCGTAGGAGGAGGCTTTCACCGTATCGGTGAGCTGCAATTCCCCGGAGTCAATGAAATCCGACAGCAACAGAAGCGTCATGACTTTGGTTATACTAGCCATAGGCAGTTTATCCTGTGCGTTGACGGAATACAGTATCTGCCCGGTGCCTGCTTCCATGAGAACTGCCGCTTTTGGCGCGGTGGATACGCTGTTCTCTGCATCGTCTGCATTTCCGACGGTTTCGGCGCAGACGGTAAGCGGCAGCAGAAATACCGCCGCGCATACTATTATACAGATGATTTTCCGCAGTATTTTCATAATTTTTCTCCTTGACTATTTCAGTTTAGGACAATCCTGTTTTACTTCTATGCTTCGTCGCCGCAAATTATGAAAAAACCGCAGTATTCTGCAAAAAAATCTTTTTACCCCCTTGACAAATTTATTTTTACGGTGTATAATACAATCAAACAGTTGAACAGTTGTTCAAACGATAAATTACAAAAGGGGGTCATTCAATGGAAAACGACGCGCCTCACTGCGATTTCATGCACGTCCACGCGGAAGCCGTTGCCCGGATAAATCAGCGTATGCCGGACGAGGATCTGCTGATAGATCTGGCGGAGCTTTTCAAGGTTTTCGGCGACTCCACACGGATAAAGATACTGACTGCGCTCAGCACCGGAGAGCTTTGCGTATGCGATCTGTCGAAGCTGGTCGGAATGACGGTTTCCGCTGTATCTCATCAATTAAAGATCCTCCGGAATGCGAAGCTCGTGAGCTGCCGCCGGGACGGAAAGACAGTGTTCTATTCCCTTGCGGACAGCCACGTTACAACGATCATAATGCAGGGGCTTGAGCACGTCAACGAGTGAAAGGAGCATAAATCATGGACTTCTGGGACAAAATAGCCGGAGTTTACGACATTGCGGAAAGCATAAACGGCAGAGTTTACCGGGAAATGTGCGCGGTAACAAGCCGGCTCGTTGCGCATGGCGCAAAGGTTCTGGACTGCGCCGCGGGTACGGGGGAATTGTCAATAGCTGCCTGCTCAAAGGCTAAAGAGGTAATTTGCACCGATCTTTCGGAGAATATGCTGAAAACCGCCCGGAAAAAGGCTGACGCCCTCGGCGCGGACAACATCTCCTTCGACACACGAAATATATTCGACCTGAAAGATCCGGATAATACCTATGACGTAGTGATAGCCGGGAATGTGCTGCACCTGCTGAAAAATCCCCAGGGAGCGGTGAAGGAGCTTATGCGGGTGCTGAAGCCCGGAGGAAAGCTGCTGCTTCCGACGTTCACCACAAAGGGTCACGGAGAAATGCTGATAAAGCTGTATACGCTTATTGGCTTCGATCCCTCTGAAAACTACACTCCTGCTGAATACAAAAGAATGCTGGAAGGCTGCAACTGCGGAAGAGTAAGGACAAAGCTCATCAAGGGGCTTTTACCCTGCTGCTATGCGGTTATTGTTAAATAAAGAAAGGAACTGCCGTTATGAAAAAATCATTCAAGCTTGTTGACCTCGACTGCGCACACTGCGCCGCGAAAATGGAGGACGCTATTAAAAAGCTCCCCGGTGTTACCTCTGCGTCCGTTAATTTCCTCAGCCAGAAGCTGACCATTGAAGCGCCGGACGAGGAATTTGACGGAGTATTGAAGCAGGCGGTGGACTGCATTAAGAAGGTCGAGCCGGACTGCACAGTTAAGCTGTAAATTGAAAGAATGAGGTTGGCAGCATGAGCAAAAAACAGAAGAAAATGCTGGTGCGGATCATTGCTTCGGCGGTGATCTGGGGCGCTGGACTGGTGATATCGAATTTATTTCCTGCGGAGGAGCGGTTCTCAGTCTGGGGAATTATCCACCTTGTGATATTTGCTGCGGCTTATCTCACTATCGGCTGGGATATCCTCTGGAAAGCCGTCCGCAATATCGCCAACGGGCAGGTTTTTGACGAAAACTTCCTCATGGCGATAGCTTCTATCGGCGCAATGGTGATCGGGGAATATTCCGAGGGCGTTGCAGTTATCATCTTCTATCAGGTCGGAGAGCTTTTCCAGAGCATTGCGGTGGGGAAGTCCCGGCGGTCTATCGCTGAGATGATCGACATAAATCCGGAATACGCCAATGTTGAGCGGCTCGGCGAGGTATCGGAGGTATCTCCGGAGGAGGTTGCCGCCGGCGAGATTATAGTGATCCGCCCCGGTGAAAGAATTCCGCTGGACGGAACGGTTATTTCCGGCTCGTCTGAACTCAACACCGCCGCCCTCACCGGAGAGAGCGCACTGCGCGCCGTTTCCGAGGGGGACGAGGTAATAAGCGGCTGTATCAATACTAACGGACTGCTCAGGGTGGAGGTGTCCCGCCCCTACTCCGATTCCACTGTGGCGCGTATTCTGGAGCTGGTGGAGAATTCTTCAGAGAACAAGGCGAAAACCGAGAATTTCATCACGAAATTTGCCCGTATCTATACTCCTATCGTGGTTTTCAGCGCGTTAGCCCTTGCGATTATTCCCGGTCTGATCGGAGCGGCGCTTTCCGGGTGGACGGATTATTCCGGCTGGTCGGAATGGATATATCGTGCGCTGACGTTCCTTGTGGTTTCCTGTCCGTGCGCGTTGGTCATTTCAGTTCCGCTGTCCTATTTCGGAGGAATTGGCGGTGCCTCCCGGCATGGTATCATGATAAAGGGCGCGAATTATCTTGAGCAGCTTGCAAAGGCGCAGACCTTTGTTTTCGACAAGACCGGAACTCTTACAAAGGGAAGCTTTGCGGTGACTGAGATAGTTCCAAGCAATATGACCGAAGAGGAACTGCTGTCGGTGTGCGCTGCTGCGGAAAGCTATTCCACCCACCCGATAGCCCAGTCGATAGTTGCCGAGGCGAAGAAACGTTCGCTTGATACCGCCGCCGAGAATGCGCAGGAGATCGCCGGATTCGGGGTCAAGGCTTATGTGAACGGCAGGGTGGTTCTTGCCGGAAACAGCCGGCTTATGGAGCGGGATAATATCTCCGCGCCGGAGGTAAGTTCCCCCGGAACTGTTGTTCACTGCGCGGTTGACGGGAAATACGCGGGATATATCGTGATATCTGACGAGATCAAGTCAAACACCCCCGCTGCGGTAGCCGCGCTGAAAAACCTTTGCGGCGCAAGGACTGTAATGCTAACCGGCGACAGAAAGACCGCCGCCGAAGCGATAGCCAAAACCGCAGGAATAGACGAATTCCGCGCGGAGCTGCTGCCGGACGGCAAGGTTGCTCAGGTGGAAACGCTCTATAATTCAAAGCCTCCCAAGACGACTCTGGTGTTTGTCGGCGACGGAATGAACGACGCACCCGCCCTCGCCCGCGCTGATGTGGGCATCGCAATGGGGGCAATGGGAAGCGACGCGGCGATAGAAGCTGCGGATATCGTGCTCATGAACGACAATATCGAAAGCCTGCCGCTGGCGGTGCGTATCGCCCGCAAGACTCATTCCATTGTTATGCAGAATATTATTCTGGCGATCGGGGTAAAGGTTCTGATCATGATTCTTACCGCGTTTGGTATAGGAAATATGTGGCTGGCGGTTTTCGGCGACGTTGGAGTTGCAATAATCGCTATCCTCAATGCAATGAGAGCAATGCGTATAAAAAAGTAAACAGCTTTACAAAAAAAATACCCGCAGCGTTTATGGCTGCGGGTATTTTGTGTGTTAAACGTAATAGGGATTGGGCTTGCAAAGAAGAATAATAAAGTCGATCAGCGTGCCGATACCGCAAAGTCCTAACGTAAACATCCAGATAAGACCCGTGCCGATCTTTCCCTCATAGAAGCGGTGAATACCCAACGAACCGAGGAAAAAGCACAGCAGGACTGCTACCCACTTGTTCTTAGGTCTGCCCATAGGAACTCCGGCAGCAACAACATTATTATTGTTGTTATTGTTGTTGATGATAATCGGCTGTCCTGCATTAGATGCGCCCTGGAGATTTTCCACCTGACAGCCGCAGTGTGTGCAGATAACCGCGTCCTGAGGAATTACCTGTCCGCAGTGCTTGCAGAACTTTGTCGCGCCGCCGTATACCGGCTGCTGATACTGGGGCTGGGGGGGCTGCTGCTGATACTGCTGTGGCATTGCGTCCTGCTGCTGGTAGGGCTGCTGATAGGGGACGTTCTGCGGCTGAGAATAGCCCTGCTGTACATTCATAGCCTGAGGCTGTGAAAAGCCCGGCTGCTGCCAGCCGTTATTCATCGGCTGGGGAATGCTCTGGGGCTGCTGAGTCTGCTGAACCTGCTGAACTCCGGGCTGTGAGGGATATACCTCTCCTGTCGCCGGATCACGCCAGCCCTGTGTGTTTTCAGCCGGAGCTGCGCCCTCTGAGGGCTTTGTAAGACTGATTCTTGAGTTATCGTCCATTTTTTACCTCCATAAACCTGTATTCTACCGGACTCTGCTGCCGCACCGTTCCGGTTTTATTCTATACACTGATATTTTACCACAAATTCATTCCAATGTTAATAGTATTTTTTCAGTTTTTCACGCTTTTCGAGATTTTTGGGAAGTATAGCTAAAATATTATACTAATTTTCTGCAATTATGCCCAGCGGCAATGTGTATTAATTACTCATGTGTACAAGAAGTCAATCGCTGTGATACAATAACTGCGCCCCCTGCTGGAAAGCAGAGGGCGCGTTTTAGCTGGCTGCCGTTAGAGCAGTTTTCGTTCCGCCGAGCAAAGCATCTGTTGCAAAGAGGAGGTGTTGGCTCGGCGAAACTGCCAAAGGCGGCACGCCTTATATAAACCCCGTATTTAAGCCCGGTCTATTACATTGAATACAATGTATAAACCATATTTATAAGATCGCCCATGGTGAAATATTTGTCCGGATCGAGCTTATCCCCGCTCACTGCTCCCAGACCGTATGCAATGGCATAATAGCCTACATTTTCATCATCATCGGAAACATCGCTGAACGGCGACTTATAGATACCCTTGAGGGACGGGAGCGTATCTCCGCAGACAGAACGTGTGAATAATACCAGAGCTTCGCCGCGGGTCAGATTTTTGCTGCTTGCGCTTTCAACGTCCTCTTCATCGTAGTCGCGACCGATCAGATTTCCAAAAGCCTCTGCCGTTGCCGGGTCGTTCTCGCTGAATTTCGTCGTTGAGATGATAAACCCGTGGTCGTCCAGCTTCTTTGCCATATTGAGAAGCTTTGTGTCCTTGATTCCGCTCAGGTCGTTTTCCTGCTTCTGATAATAGCCGTAAATCGACTCGCCGGTGAATGCGTCTGCATAGAGGTTGTAATCAGTTCCATAGACCAGAACCGTCTTTGTGACCTTATTGTTGAGCCTTGCGAGGTAATACAGATTAAGGTCGCTTCTCTCCCAGAATTTGTTCATCATCTGCTTTGCGGTGAGCATTCCCGCCGGGTCTACGAGAGGGATATCGGTATAATTGATTTGGTAGCTGGTCAGCTTCATTTCCGAGTTAAAGCTTACGCTTATGCTGTCGCCGGCTACCTTGATGCCATTCGCGTATCTTGTCCAACTGTGGTCGCTGCCCCAGTAGTAGGTCTTTTTATCCACATCGTTAGTCCAGCTTCCTACATAGGAAGAATAATCGCTGAATTCGCTGTACTTGTCGCCGGCGTACTTCTTGGCGATCTTCTGCGCAAGCTGATCCGCCTTAGCTGAATCGTAGCTGTTGCTCTGCTGGTACGCGCTGTCGGAGTAGTTATAGCTGAGTATCTGACCGCTTTCAGCGTCAACGCAGATGGTTACCTGCTGATATTCCTTGGGTTCCTCAACATAGTCTACCTCAACGTCTACCTCATCTTCCCACTCGTCATAGACGGGCACAGGCTCTTCCCACTCGTTGCCCCAGTCCGCGTTGGTGAAGCTGGCGCGGTAATAGTATTTTACATCATCGCCGACAGTTACTTTATAAAGGTCGGAATAGCTAAGCTCCATATCTGTCTTATAGGTTAGATAGGAGTCGCTCTGGAGCAGCTTCTTTATTGCTGCTTCGCTTGCATAGGGAAGCTTCTTGTCAAGCTCCGCTTTTTCCTGCTCGGTGAACTCGTAGCCGCCGCTGCCCTTGTCCGCAGCGCCCTCTTCCTCCACAGCGTCGTCGGTAGCTATGCCGTCGTTCATGTCATAATATCCGTCCGCAGTGAAATCGCTCTTGTTTCCGGTGAATGCGTTGATCTCGCCGTAATCAGTCTGAACATATACCAGACGCGACTTCAGCTCCTTGCTTTCCCAGTCATAGTAGAACTCATACTGCGGCTGAATATTTATCATTTCGGCGTATTTTTCTTTTGCCTCGTCGAGGGATATCGCGTTCGCGGAGTCCTTGAACATCGCGTTCTGATGCCAGTTAAGATTAAACGAGATAAGCTCTCCGGTGTTCTTATTCAGCACGATAGAGCCTGCGTCGTTCTTCACAGGGACATCGCCTCTCACTCTTACAAAGGACAGCTGCGCCCGGTCGTTGTAGGTGCTGATATACAGGCTGTCACGGTCAAGCCGGATAACCCCGGCGATGGTGGGGTCTATCTTCTTTATAAGCTGCTTTGCCTTTTCGTAAAGCTGGTCGCCGGACAGCTTAGCCAGTTTTCCGTCACTGTTTGAATATCCGTAATCGCTGGAATAATAGGACGTGATAATGCTGCCGGAAACATATACGGTCACGCTTTTGTATTCCTCGGCGTTTCCCGGAGTGCTCCATGTAAGCTGATAGGTGTTGTTCAGATTTCTGTTTATGACGTTATAGCTGAATTCCGAAAGCTCTTCTGGGATATCAAGCCTTGTCTTTGCAACAGTTATTGCAGAAGCCAGCGCTTTGCTGTCCTGACCCTCTGCAAATGCGCAGATACTCGTTGAAGTAAGCGCCGTTACCGCCGCCATAGCCGCCGCCAATGCTCTTCTTTTCATTGCGAAAACCTCCTCGATTTATTTGTCGTTCGGGCTTTTTCCGCCCGTCTGCAAATAATACCCGGCAGAACAGGAAAAGGTTGCAGAATTTTATAAAAATTTTTCCAGATAATTCAGATCTTTGTCATTGCAAGAAAAGATTTTGCTTTATTGACCAGCAGACGGTCGTTGTCGTAGGACAGCAGCGCAGCCGCCTGACCTATCTCTACCCAGCGAACCTCCGCGATCTCCTCCTCCTGACGAATGCAGTCGAAGCTCACCGCCCGCGCAAGAAAATATACCACTTCCTTTGTGATATCCCGCCGCGGATTGAAGATCACGACCTCCCGGAACGCCGCGTCATCAATGGAAACGTCGATGTTGGTTTCCTCTTTGATCTCCCGTACTGCGGTCTGAAGCTCGTTCTCGCCCTGCTCCATATGTCCCTTAGGAAACGACCAGCACCCGGAACGAACGTGCTTTATCAGCAGGATCTCCGTGTTCCCGTGGTGCTTTCGGTAAACGACTGCTCCGCAGGATTTCTCATAACTCATTCCCCGATTTCCTTTCTCTGTACTATATAAAATAAATATATATGCAGTTGACTCAGACTGCTGTAAATGCTCTGCATTTGCTCTGCGTTTATTATACCACACATCATCGGATTTGTCACCCCCTTTATTAAATAACCCGCATTCTTATGTGAAATCCACTGTGAAATCCAGATATCTTAATGTAACTGTTTTAGCTTTTCATGGTGATTATACACTAACTGTTCGTTGCGTTTACGGTTGATTTTTGTTGAAATCGACGGCGGTTTTTGAGGCTTGAATTTTAGTAATTATTACAAAAAGATTTCGTTTAAATTACAAATATTTACATTTTACCGACTTATAATCGAAAGATTACAAAACGGTTACAAATATGCTTTGTGCAACTTCTACAAAAATGTGAACTTCCTTTCGTTTGACATTAACGAAGAAAAAGGCTATAATACAACCGTCAGAGCGAAACGCTCCGACGCAGCATTTTTTTGCTGCTTATATACAGATAACATTCCATGAAGCCTGTTCTCCGCCCTAGCGGAGGAAAAGATATAGAAATGGCTTCACAACTGCAATGCTCTGTTGGGGACAGTGCGTTTGCTTTTCAGCGGGGAGCTTACCCCAAAGCTTTACCGCTGTACGGAAGTTACACCCGGATTCCGGCGGCTCTTAGTGCCGGATACGGGGAGATTGCCGGGACGGCATGGGTAACTGCTTAGGAGGCAAATATGAAACCGCAGATAATCAACGCTAAAATGAACCGCCTTATTTTTAAAGGCAAGCTCATCAAGGCTGCAATCTTCGCCGCCACGATCTTTATGGTGGCACTTATGACCGGTTCTATCTACTTCAAGGATAAGGTCTACATCACAGACAACGGCGTTACGAGAGAGATCATGACCTCGGAAACCGATGTTTACGCAATTCTCAAGCTGGGCAATTACAGCCTCAGCGCAAACGACAAGGTGTCCTACGAGGAAACCAGCAGCAACACTGCTTACATCACCATTTACCGCGCGTTTGACGTAACCGTTGCCGCCGACGGGAATACCACTACGGTTTCTCTGATCGACGGAACAGTCGGTGACGTTCTAGAAAAGGCAGGGATTAAGCTCGGAGAGTTTGACGAGGTATCCTGCGGTCTTTCCGACAAGGCTTACGAGGGCATGGAGATCACCGTGACCCGCGTTGAGTATGTCACACGGGAAAGTACCTCGGAGGTAGACTTCGACACTGAGTACACTGACAACACAAACCTTGTTATCGGGACTGAAAACGTGATAACGGCAGGCGTTCCCGGCGAGCGGAAATATACTGTCAAGGAGAAATACGTTGACGGGAAGCTCACCGAAAAGGAGCTTCTGAATGACAGGATCACCCGGCAGCCGGTGACTGAGATTATTGAGCGCGGTACCGCTCTTGCGACTCCCTATTCTAAGATGGAGGATCCGGACGCGATCACGCTGGTGAATGGAATTCCCGAAAGCTACACACGGATCGTTTCCGGCAAAGCTACTGCATATACCGCAGGCTACGGCGCAAGAACTGCCAGCGGCAGACTTGCTGAGATAGGCACCTGCGCGGTTAATCCGAACGTTATTCCCTACGGCAGCAAGCTTTACATCGTTGCGCAGGATGGAAGCAGAGTTTACGGCTATGCGGTCGCTGCGGACACAGGTCTTGGTCTTATGGACGGCACAGTTGCGGTCGATCTTTATTTCGGCAGCATGGCTGAGCATTACTATGATAGCTGCGCATGGGGCGCGGTTCAGGTGGATATTTACGTCCTTGAAGAGGGCAATGGCTGATCGGATCATATTAATATATTAAGGTGCTGCTTTGAGGCAGCACCTTGTTTTATAAATTGGAATTTGTCGAGTGCCTCGACACGCAACTCCGCGCTTCGCGCGGAAGTCGCCAGCGGGCGTACCTGTCAATATGAAAGTCATGGGCTGCCGCTTGATGCGGCAGCCCACTGTTATGAGATCAATCTTCGCCAAGCTTCAATGCCTTGTTGATGTTTATGCGTCTGATAATGCCGCCGAGGACTGCAAAGCCTCCAACAAGCATTATCGCGATTATTACATACATCTTGATGTAATCACCCGGATCGCCGTGGACAATAAACGGAGGTATCTGGTCGGCTGCGTCATACATGGTGCGGAACATCGGTACGAACAGGTCGCTCGTTATTCCGCCAATCACAAAACCGCTGGCTATCGATACAAGGCTTACCAGAAGCTGCTCCCAGCCGAGGGTCGCAATTATCTCCCGGAAGGTTACACCCATCGCGCGAAGTACGCCGAATTGCAGCGTTCTGGAGCGTATCGAGATGATCCAGTAGATAAGAAATCCTATTACCGTCATCAGCATGATCACCACAAATCCGAGGGTAAGCGCGCCGTTCATGCCCTGAAGAGCCGGGTCGGTCTTTTCTTCGATCAGAAGCTGGCTGCTGTCGATTACCCGCTGGAGCTTGAGATTTTTCGCTTCGATATCCGCGTACAGTTCTTCGCTGGTCGCGCCGTCCGCAAGCTTTAGCCAGATCTGATAGGGCTGTAATTCCGTTACCTTGCGCAGATAGTTGTAATTGCAGACAAGGAAGTCTTTTATCGGAGCCTGTTCATCGGGGCGCTCGGTTTCCACTTTTTCGGAGGGATCAATTCCCGGCCAGTAATCAATAAACGCAAGCACTGTGAGGTCTACGCTGTCGTTTCCGGATATTTTTACGGAGATAGTGTCGCCAAGCTGCACGCCCTTTTCTTCCCAGCTTCGGGAGGCTAACACGCCTGCCTTGTAATCCACCAGAGCGGAGCAGTAATTCCACCAATGTACCGGAAGCAGGTCGTCCCGGAACCATGCGGTCTGGGAGAATTTGCCCGGCTCTATCGCCATGAGAGTGGAGCTGTTCTCCGAGCGGATACCGCTCCATGAGGTCTGAGCGTCGGTGCGGAGCACTCGGGTGGCGGTTTCTACTCCGGCGAGGGTTTCGTAATCCTCCATGTCGATCTCGACATAGCTGGTTTCGTCCTCAACGCTTTCCAGCCGCCAGTATGCGTCTATCACAACGTCTGCTCCGGTGGAATAATATATGCGGTCGGATTTGCTGTTATTTATGGCGCGGGCGGTGTTCGCTGAGAATATTCCCAGCGCGAAGGTCACTGAAAGAAACAGCATGAGGAAACGCTCTCTGCCGCCCTGCGAGCGTGCCACCGAGGTTATCGCAACATACTGCGGCACTGACCAGAAGCGCTTTCCGAGGAAGTAGATAAGCCGGAGCAGGTAGGGATATACTCTTATAAAGAGAAGTCCCGCGCCCATGATGAACATTGTCGAGAAAACGAAATACAGCGGATTTATCGTGCCGTCGGAAACATAGCTTCCGTCCGCGAAAAGCTTTTTGATACTGCGGGCGGTGAAGTAGTACCATACGAGAGAGCCGGCAATGAGTATTACATCAACGCACAGCTTTTCCCAGAGGGACATTTTTACTACCTTTGCCTTGCTCTGCTTGTATTTAACAATAGAAAGCTTGGAGGCGGGAATTATCGGAACCATTGTTGTCACGAAGAATATTACTACCGCAATGAGCGCATATATAAACGCGTCAAGGCTGAGCTTTGCCGCAAGCCCGGTGCGGTTGACGAATTCAAGGAAGCCGTTGGACACTCCGAGAAAATTGCACAGGAGAAGTCCGATGAACGGCGCGATGATAAAGGTCGCAAGTCCCAGAACTCCTGCTTCCATTGCATATATTGCGAAGATCTGCTTTGAGGAGGCTCCTCTGGATTTGAATACGGCGATCTCGTTCTTTTCCTGCTCAACGTTGAGCTGGGATACCATAAAGAGATAGAACGCGAGCATTACAATAGTAGGGATTTGTAAGATCCATAGCATGGATTTCAGGTTCGCGGCGCGGACGGCGTATTCCGACAGGATATCCTTTATTCCCATGGAGAAGTGCAGGTCGTTCTCCGGGTAGATGGTGAAGTCCTGTTCAATGGATCGGGTCACGGCGTCGAGATCGTTCAGATCCATTTTCTGATAATCGAAGGAATAGCGGCTTTCGGCGGAGGCGAGGGTGGTCACTCCGGTGTCGAGATAGTCGCCGAGGAAGGTGTCGTAGTCGATGAACATTGCGTTCAGATAGTCTTCCATTGTTTCCGACCAGTAGCTGTCGGTTTCGCTGGACTGCTGGAATACTCCCACAACGGTTACATACAGCGGCTCGGCGGAGGAATAGAAACTGTTCTGTATCTGGTAGGTTCCGCCGTAGGACATATCGAGAATCTTTAGGCATTCCTCATTGCAGATAACCTCAAAGCTTCCGTCCTCGGTCTGACCGGGGTTGAACATTCTGCCCTGAAGCAGGGTGACGTGATCCTCCATTCCGGTCATTCCAATTATCTTCACCCGCGCGGTCTTTCCGCTGGTTATATACATATAACTGTCCGTGAGAATGGTCTTGCTGTTCGCCTGCGGCATATTTATCCTTGAGGTACGGCTGCTGACAAGCTCGGTCATGGAGCTTACCGCCTCGCGGCGTTCTTCATTGCCGGCTTTTATCGGGACAGATCTTGTGACCACATATTCGCCGGGGTATAATCCGGTTTCCTGCTGGTACGCCTGCATATCCTTTATTAGAATACGCTGGAGCGAGGCGTCCATGTATATCGGCACGGTACTCATCATTCCTGCGGCAAGCAAGAAGCCGATAAACAGGCAGAGCACCATCCAGCGGGTGCTGCGCATTTTTCTGAATAATAATGTAAGCACTGCTTATCCCCCTTGTCAGCGTACCACTACCCGGTCGCCCGCGTTAAGTCCAGTGAGTATCTCGGCTTCGGTGGCGTTTTGTATTCCTACGGTGACATCTACCTCGGTCTTGTTGTCGTTTTCGTCGAGGATTGTTACATAGGTGCGGTCGCCGTCGGTCTTGACGAGGGTCTTGGATATTACCACGGCGTTTTCATGGGAAGCGAAAACGGCGGTGATGTCCGCAGTCTGTCCGACGGTCAGGAAGCTGGGGAGCTCGTCCGTGAACTCGCAGTAAATTGACTCGGTGTCCGACAGTATCGAGGGGAACTCGTCATATACTCCCTCGGTGACTTCGGTGGGAGTCTTGGATACATAGCCGGGAAGATCCTCTCCGTCAACGGTGATCGTTACCTTCTGACCGAGCGGAAAGCTCTTCATGTTGGAGGCGGTGTACTGTATGCAGATCTGGGTCGGATCTACTATTTTTACAATGGTTTTATAGGCGGTGACGGTATCGCCGGGGTTAAGGCTCTGGACGTAGCACACCTGTCCGGTCATTCCGGCGTAGATGCGGGAATTTCCGAGCTGGCGCTCGTACTCCACGAGGGTGTTCTGCTCCATTTCATAGGTGAGGCGGTCATCGGCGCTTCCGGTGGAATTGTATCTGAGCAGAGCTTTTTCGACAATAAGCTTCTGCTGTTCATATAAATAGGAGAGATTTCCGGTGTCAAGCTCCGCAAGGAGATCGCCCTTTTCCACATACTGACCGGCGGTGACGTAGATCGTTTTGATAGTGCCGCCGCTTTCCGGGAAGCCTGCGTTGAACTGGGATTTACAGACAACATAGCCGGTAGCCACGGTCTTGTCCTCAATCGTCTTTTGCTTTGCGGTGTAGGTGGAGTAGGCTATGTCCTCCACGGCAACTGTGGGCGGGTCGAGAAGTTCTTCTTCGGCAGGGAAGAAGTAGCAGCCGGTAAGGGACAGCGCTGACAGAACAGCCGCGGCGGACAGAAGAATTTTATGTTTCATAAGATACCTCGATAAGTATACATAGTTATATATAATACTATACCATAAAAATCTATAAAACTCTAGTGGGCGAGAATGAAATATGTCACATTGTCTAAAAAAGATTTGGTTATTTGTGAAAAAATAACATAACGCCGCAATTGGAAAAATATTTTTTTGAAAAAGGGGTTGACAAATGAATAATTCGGTGATATAATATATAAGCTGTCACAAAGGCGGCGGACGAAAGCAAAAGTATAAAACAGATTTTCAAAAAATTTTGAAATACCCCTTGACAAACCGAGGAGATTGTGATATACTAAATAAGCTTTCGAAAAGAAAGCTGCTTCTTGAGAGATTTGAAAAGAATTTCTGAAAATATTCAAAAAATATTTGAGAAAGTACTTGACAAACTCAAAAAGATGTGATATAATAAACAAGTCGTCTGGAAGACGGCGAAAAGCTCCTTGAAAATTGAACAATACAGAACGAATTAACATTACCTTGTCGATTCTTTGCAGAAATGCGAAGTTGAGAAACAAGAAAATTCTGGATAAACACAGATTGCGTTAATTAAATTAACGTTAGCGTTTA
>JAGAJA010000103.1 GCA_017829075.1 Oscillospiraceae bacterium
ATTTATCACGAACTTTTCAATGCCCCGCGCTATGCGCCGGAGCGTGTTCTCTGCGAGTGGCTTGTCCCGCTCGAAAATGCTCTGTGCAGGTATACTCCAGTCGATACACTCAGCGGCGGTGTGATATGGCTTCAAGCCCTTACCGTTTCCGTGCGTGGGCGGCGGGAATACGATGGGCTTCCCGTCGCAACGGGCTATAAGGTAGAAGCGCGTCCGGGTGGTCGGCGCTCCGTAATCGCAGGAGCGGAGTATGCGGTATTCCGCATTGTATCCCAGCCCTTTTTCAAGCCTTGCCGCTTCGGGGCTGTCCGGGCTTATTTCCAGCGTTGCGCACATCTCCGTGAATGCCGGGTGGTCGTGCGGGATTCCTGCTGTGAGCGCCTTTATAAAGCCGTCGAAAGTTTCTCCGGCGCGCTCCTTTATGGGTTTGCTATCAGCCCCGAGAGGACCCCAGGTGCGTATCTCCGGGACGTTCTCCAGCATTATGACGCGCGGACGGACTTTCAGTGCCCAGCGTATCGTTACCCACGCAAGACCTCTGATGTTTTTGTCAACGGGCTTCCCACCTTTGGCTCGGGAAAAATGCGTACAGTCCGGGGAGAACCACGCCAGCCCGACCGGGTTTCCAGCGCAGGCTTCCACCGGATCTACCTGCCATACGTCCTCGCAGTAATGCCGCGTGTGCGGGTGGTTAGCACGGTGCATTGCGATGGCGTCCGGGTCGTGGTTTATTGCGATGTCTACGCTCCGCCCCGTTGCCATCTCTATGCCCGTGGAAGCTCCACCACCACCGGCGAAATTATCTACTATCAGTTCCACTTGACTTTTCCTTTCGCTCATGATATAATGAGCTTGTGAATTATTTTGTTTGCCGCTTCCCGAATTGCCGTTCAGGAGCGGTTTTTCTTTTCCCATGAAATAACCGTCTGGGGTGCGCAGCCGAATCCGCGCTGTATATCCCGGAGCGACAGCCCCTCGCGGTGCGCTCTGAGTACTTCTTCGCGGATATCTTTGGGATAGACGTGCGCGCCGTATCTTCTCACGGGTACGTCTGTTTCACGAACCCACTTGCGGACTATAGCATGCGAGCAGCCTATCTCCTTAGCGCATGTCCTCAGGCTGTTTCCTCTGCGGTACAGTTCGACCGCCTTGTCTCTTTGCTCTGGCGTGTACACGTCTTGTCCTCCTTCCTGTCAGGAACGCGCCCTTGAACGACCACACCGCGATTATCGCCAGGATCATCATAAGGAAGTCGTGCCCGTCCATTGTGTAACCCTCTATGCCGCCAAGTGAAGCAGCTATCGTCCGCGCGAACAGTCCCGCGAACATTGCGATGATGTAAGGTAAAGCTTTCATTTGAGTGCCATCTCCTTTTCTGTCCGGCTCTTTAAAATTTCCTGCTCGGTCATGTGTGCACCTCCTCCGCATTCATGAGTTTCATGAGCGCGCCCTTTTCGTAGCGGTAGGTCGCGCCTACTTTTGTCGCCGGGATTTTCCCCTGCCGGGTGAGTGCCCGGACGCTCTGTACCGTCAGCCCGAACAGCAGCGCGACATACTCGCTGTCGAGCACGGGCGGCACCTGCGCCCATGTGGTCGGCGGGCGGCGCTTGATTTTGGTCGCCATAGTTACCTCCTCAAAAGTTCCTCGACTGTCGTGCCGAATACCTTCGCCAGGTACCCGAGCTCGATATCGGTGATGAATCTCTGACCGGATTCCATGCGCTGAACTGCGTTCTTGTCGATGTCCAGGTTGATTACCTGAAGTCGGTCAGCTAATTCTCTCTGTGAGATCTTCAAAGTCTTGCGCAGCTTTGCAACATTAATCCCGCAGATGTTGTTTCTGCCGTCTGATGTGCGATTGTTGAACATGATGTTCACCCCCCTTCGCGTTTTTGGATTATGCCTTCTTAGCTTTAGCCCTGAAAGCATTCCGCCCGGTTTCTTCCTTAACGATATCCTTGACGAGCTTACAAGCCTCGGCGGCGTTGTCAGCCTCGACCTGCATTTCGCATTCGTGCTCCCTGCCGCCGGACTTAATATAATAGGTAACTGTGTAAGCAGCCATTACTGAGCCTCCTTTCTGTTCATCTGCCCCGCGAGCTGCACGCCGATGATCAGGCCTCCGATAAGCTGCTTCTGCTCCGGGGTCATAGCCGCCAACGCCTTTGTGATAGTCTCTGTATCGAGCTTCTGCTCTACGCTGTATGTCGTCTTGGTCATATTGTTCGCCTCCTTTCTCAAACTGTTTCAACACGTTGTTCTGTGGTGTGAACTCATTACATCATCTTTTTGTCACGTTGTCAACACTTATTTCGAAAAAATATGTGTTATTACCACTTTTGGCATTTTGCATAAATCACCATTCGATATTTGTGAATTTTTGCGCTTCGCCTTGAGCTGACACCACAAACATAATGTGATATAATATAGATAGTTTGAACAGGAGGTGATGGAATGGATATTAATGATAGAATCAAAGAGGTTCGAACACAAAGTGGTCTAACCCAAACCGCATTCGCAGAAAAATGTGGTTTGGGACGAGATGTTATCTCGAATATAGAACTACACCGTAATACCGTAACCAAGCTTTACATTAAGTTGGTCGTTGACAATTTCGGCGTTAATGAGGAGTGGCTGATAAACGGCACGGGCGACATGTTCCTCGAAACAAAGGAGCAGTACATCGACAGGCTTGCCGAGCGTTACGGGCTTGATGATTTCATGAAAAAAGTCATTACCGCTTATTCCGAATTAAGCGATGATGAAAAAAAAGTCGTCAAGGACTTCATAAGGAAGATAAACGAGCCTGACCCAGACAAAAAGCGCCTGCTTCTTGCAGGACAGGGCGGATCAGCCGAAGTAGAAGTAAAGGATCCGGAAGGAGCAAGCAATGCTCTGAAGGATCTCAAAGCAAAGCACAAAAAATAAAATGCAATAATAATCCAACGACATCTTAGAAATGCGACATCATAGGGGATTTTAGTGCAGAATATAAGTGCAAATCTTATTTTCTGGAGGAATCACACTATGACAAACAGAAGCGTATTACTGAAAGCAGACGGCTTACTGCTGAACCATTACATAAACCGTCTGCCGCTTACGCTGGAAGAACTTGAGCGTATCGCACACGATATGGACTGGCTCCTTGACACGTATCAAGAAGCAACAGACTTTATCAGCAGAGCCGGAATAGCGGATTTTGTAAAGGAACACAAAGCTTTTGCCACGATATACGACGGGCAGACAGTAATCCTTTATGACGGACAGCTCCCATACTCTGAGAAGCTGCAGTACATATGTCACGAAATGGGGCATATCGTTTTACAGCACACTACCGAAAACGGAGTGATAGGGCTGTGCGATGATCCCCAAAGAATGGTCGCTCAAGAGGAAGAAGCGGACGCTTTTGCCGCAGAAATGATGGCTCCGGCATGTGTTATGCACGAACGCGGCATAACCGATATCGAGAGCCTCATAAAAACTCACCTTTTAAGCAGAGAACAGGCAGTCAGGCATGCGGAAAATCTAGCCAGACAGCCAGATACTGAAGAAGAACGCAAGCTCTGCGCAACGATCAATCATCGAGAGAAGCGCGACACAGATAAATATAAAGCTATCGGAGCAGCCGCATTTGTTATTGTCAGCGCTTTCCTGACGTTGTCAATGCTCAAATCTTTGATCGGTGTTTCCCTTGAAAGCGGCTCTTCACAGACTACAAGCTCGATGAACTCATCGAATTCTTCGAGCAGTTCCCGGGCTGATAGCACGACATTGCCGCCGATAGAAGAAACACTAGAGGAAAGCAGTGCCGAAACGAGCGAAAATGCAGTCTATGTGACTACAAAAGGCAAGAAATACCATAAGCCTGACTGCTATCACATAGCCGGGAAAACAAATATTATTAAGCTGACAATAGAAGAAGCAGAACAGAGCGGCTACGAGCCTTGCAAAGACTGCTTCTGAAATTGTACGGAGGATAACATGGACAAGGTAATAAAAGACTATGTCTGCTTCGACCTTGAGACAACAGGCTTTGGCAAAACCGCAGAAATAATCGAAATCGGCGCGATCAAGGTCAGGGACGGTGCGACCGTTGATAGGTTCAGCGAGCTTGTAAAACCTACAAACCGCATATCAGGAGTAGTTACCGCGCTTACCGGAATATCACAGAACGATGTGGCGGACGCGCGGAACATCTCGGAAGTTCTTCCGGACTTCCTTGAATTTATCGGAAATGATATTCTGCTCGGACACAACATTGCTTCGTTCGATATCCCGATAGTCCGGCGCAACGTAGCTGTAGTAATGAGAGCTATGTTTGAGCCGAATTACATAGACACTATGTACCTTGCCAAGATGGTACCCGGCGTTCCTGACCACAAACTTCAGACCATGCTGGACTACTACGGAATTACCAATGACAGGGCGCACCGGGCATTTGAGGACTGCGAAGCTACAAGCAAGCTGTTCAACGCGCTGGTGGCTGACGGTATCGCTCCGGAGGTAAGGCGCAGCTACTCTTACACCAATATTGAAGATGCCCGGCCTGTTCCGGTAAAAGAAGATATCTCCGTAACTTTGGAAACTGAGGAACTTTCATCAGTAGCAGGACTGCGCCTTGTTCTGACTGGCAATTTTGAAAGCTGTTCCAGAGCGGAAGTCGAAACGGCTCTTGCCCAAATGGGTGCTAAGATCACTAATTCAATATCTTCCAAAACAAACTATCTCATTGTCGGCGGTCTGGGTTCCGACAGGTGGAAGTACAACAACGGCGGTGGGAAAATACAGCAGGCTACACAGCTGGGCGTGAAGATTCTTCCGGAAACAGCAATCAACAGCTTGCTGAATGAGGTGCAAAATGTCTGAACAGTTTACTCTATTTGACGAAGCGTTGACTCCGGAAACTCTCGGAGACAAGTTAGAAGATATTCTTGAAGCCGCTCGGGAAAAATCAGGATACTACAAACTCCATGAAAGTGGAATGTATGAGATGATGAAAAATGCTCCCGCAAGTGAGTTGTATGACATACTGGAACTGAAGAAAAGCAAATCCGGAGATATCAGCTTTTATTTTGACGGGCAGCTCTACATAAAGTTTTTGGTGAAGAAAGAGGCTCTGAACGCCACAAAAGAGTTGTTCACTGTATTTCTTTCTAATCACGAATCAGAACAGCTTAGCGGCAATGAAGCTCCAAAAAAAGGCGTTCGCATATATCTGGCTCTTGACCGGCAGATTGATTTTTTCAGCCGTGCTCTTGATTACCTGATCAGTACAAAAAAGCCTGTTAATAGATTCGGTTGCTGTTCAAAGTACAAAGAATGCTCACAAGCAGGAAAATGCTTGCACGAACACCCTTACTACTCAAAGGGTTGTTATTACCGTGAAAACCTTGAAAACGGCAAGGTTTTCTACAAATGAAAAAGCCCCTCTCATGCTGGAACATGAGAGGGGCAAAGAATATGACAGCGTGCATAATAAAGCCGCTTACAAACTTTATTATAGCATGTTGTCCGTAAGATGTCAAGGAGGATAACATGGCAAGAATGAAAAACACAGCCCGCGCAGACGGACGAGTGCAGTCCCGGGTATACCTTGGGGACGGCAAGTACAAATACGTCTATGCGGCGAACAATAAGGAACTCCAGGAGAAAGTCACGGAGCTGAAAACTAAGCTCGGGAAGGGAATCGACCTTACAGCGGAAAATGATACATTCGGCTACTGGGCTGAACGCTGGATAGAGCTGAAGAAAATGGACATATCCCCAAAGCGGTGGAGCTCCTATGAATATCGACGGCACTACCTTGATGAGCTTGCGGATTTCCCGATAAACAAGATAAAATCCGCACAGATACAGAGCATAATCGTCCGGCTTGCCACCAGCTCCACCGAAGCGACAGGAAAGCCGCTCGCACGGCAGACCTTGATAAATCTGAAAAATATAGCCTGTCAGATATTTCGACTTGCTATCGATAACCGAGTGATGGATTTTAATCCCGCAGACGGCGTAAAAGTGCCAAAAGAAGCTGAAAAGGAAATCCGTGAACCGATTTCCGAAGAGCAGCAGCGCTGGATCCGTGAAACTCCGCACCGCGCCCAGACTGCTGCCATGATCATGCTGTATGCCGGACTCAGACGCGGCGAACTCATGGCACTGACCTGGCGGGACATAGATCTCAATGCCCACAGTATCACCGTGTGCAAAGCTATGGAATTTGCCGGGAATACCGGCACGATAGCTAACGCAACTAAAACCGAGAGCGGTATGCGGACGGTGTATATCCCGGACGTGCTCGTTGATTACCTCCGGAAACAGCCGCAGACGGACTTTTTGGTGTCATGCCAGACAGACGGCAAGCCACATTCAGAAACATCATGGCGGCGAATGTGGGACAGTTACATGACTACGCTCAATAAGAAGTACGCCGATCTCGGAAAAGCTCAGGCGATTATCGCGAACGCAGAACAGGCGAAGAAAAAGCCGGGCCCGAAGAAATTGCCTATGCTTATCCCAACTTTCACGCCACACCAACTCAGACATACATACATCACCATGCTCTATCTAGCTGGCGTAGATGTGCTCACCGCCAAGGAGCAGGCGGGGCATGCAGACATCTCCACAACGCTCGGCATATACACACATCTTGACAAGCAGCACAAGCTCCGAAACCTTGATAAGCTCAATCAATTCCTTTCGGGCGATGGGTGTCAAATGGGTGTCAAAACAAGTTGACGTTCCGCACAACAAAGCCATTTAAGAGCATTCCAATTGCGCATTCGTAATGCGCAGGTCGTGGGTTCGAGTCCCATTCCCAGCTCCAGAACAAACCGCTTTGTTAAGCCATTTGGCGAACATGGCGGTTTTTCTTTTTTCCGGGACTGGCTTTCCGAGTGCGCCATTAGTGCGCCATTTCAAAAAAAGTGCGCTTATTCCATTGCTATGACGGGATAAGCGCTTTTTTATGCGCGGCGTTTTTCGAGAAGCTGCTCGAGGTTGTCTACTGCGTCTGCGTCCGCCTGCTCCACAAGGTGGAGATACTTATTTGTCGTGGTGAAGTCAGCGTGACCGCGAGAACTGCTGTTCATAGCGAAGCGTATCATATCCTGCCGCGCGAGCTTCCGCGTTTGAGCGTGGCGGATATGATTTGAACAGCAGTTCTCTTGTCGCTCCTGCACGGTTTTCAGGTCCGTGCCATTGTACAGCAGGAGCGTTGCGGACGTATGCCGCAGGCTGTGAAATTTCCGGTGCGGAATGCCGTTCTTTTTCAGGAACTTGTCAAACTGCCTGCTTGGAGTCTGGGTGTGCATGATCGAGCCGTCCCATTGCGTGAATACCCAGTCGTCGCCTTTCCAGGCGGTGCCGAGTTTCATCTGTTCGAGCAGGTGCTGTTGTTTCAACCTCTGGAGCAGCTCGACGCAGGAAGCGTTAAGCGTTACCGTTCTCGCTCTGCCGCTCTTAGGTGCTTTGGTTCTGACCGGCTCGCCCTTGAGCTTGTACGCTGAGCGGCTGATCGTCATTTTCCTGGTTGTGAAATCTATGTCAGAGAATTTCAGTGCCACCAGCTCGCCCTCACGGGCTCCGGTGAATATTGCAAGCTGTATCATCGCCTGGAACTGGAGGCTTTCGTCTTTCAGGCATTGCAGGATATACGAAGCCTGCTGCTTGGTGAATATCTCAATTTCCGGGCGCGGCATTTTCGGAAGTGTGAGCCGCTTTGCGTCAGCGGGGTTATTGCTGATGTAGCCGAGCTTGGTTGCAAGCGTAAGCATGGATTGAAGTACCGCCAGTTTGCGGCGTACAGTCGCAGGTGACAGCTTTTCGCCGCTCTCGTCAGGCTTACCGTCACGCCTTAGTTTTGGCATATTGGAAAGCTGCTTGATGAACTGCTGAACGTGTACCGGTTTAAGCTCCGTCAGCTTGATATGACCGAGCGCAGGCAGCACAAGCGTTTCCAGTATGTGAGCATAGGAGCCGTAAACGGTAGGGCTTAGTTTCTCTTGCATGGAGGAAAGATAGATCGGGGCGAAATCCGCCAGTTTGAGCGCCGCTGCCGTTCCGATCAGACCGTTCTTGCATTCGTCCTCGAACTGAACTGAGCGGCGATTCAGCTCCTTTTCAACCTGCTTTGCAGTCATGCCGGGTTCGGGCTTGTAGGTCATGGTGTATGGCTTGAGCCTGTTCCCGCTGCTGTCATAGCCGCGATATACCCTGATTGTGTAGCTGATGATCTCGCCGGATTTATTCTTTCTTGGGGTTATTGCTGCCATTTTTTCAACTCCTTTAAAAAGGATATTTATTTTGAAACTCTTCCAAAGAATGTTCTTTATTCTTTTCGATGATTGGATTTAGCAAACTGTTTCTGATATATTCCGGAAATGTCTTATCATCAAGCAGCGGTTCAATTTTTTTATAGTCTTGAAAAAACTCATAAAGAATTTCATTTGATGAAGTTAAAATAACCGAACCATCATCGCCACCGCTCTTATAGTTAACAATAAATCCAAATGAACGGACAGCGGTTATTAAATAGGAAAGAAGTTCGGCGACGCTAGGCTCATTTCCCTCTTTTGGCATTCCACATAAATAATCAAGACTTATTCCTAAACGTTCGGCTATTGCTGTTGCCTTATCAAGCGAGGGGATTTTTGCGCCGTTTACGGTTTCGTAGCTGGATATTGTAGCGGCAGACACTCCAACCGCCTTTGCTAAATCCGCCTGAGAAATGTGTTTTGCTGTGCGAGCGGCTTTTAATCTCTCTGAAAACAATTTTACATCAAACATATATACCCTCTTTTCGTTGTTGTTCTTGTTGTTGACTTTATAATAACACATTATTATGCTTTTGTCAATACTTTTGGCTGTTTTATTTTGCTAAACGCAATAAATTAAAGTTTGGTATATTTCATAAAATGTACTTGATTTTATTTCGATAACGTGATATAATGAAAAGGCAACAAGAAAGAGAAAGGAGGTAAACCCATGACAAAGGCAGATGTTTCAAATCTCCCTGCTGAGAAAAGAGCGGCTATTGAAGCACGCCGAGCATATCAGCGCGAGTGGAGAGCCAAGAACCGCGACAAGATCAGAGCCACAGAGGAGCGCTACTGGGCAAAAAAAGCGATGTCGGCGAATACAGAGAGCACCGCAAACAAGGCATAAAAAAACACCGCCTGACGTGTACCACCACGCCAGACGGCAAAGAGCAACCCACCAACCACTAATTGAAACAGGTTAAGCTCCGCTGTAATTATACCACAAATCTGGCGGAGTTTCAACCGGAACAGGAGAAAAATTTGAGTATCACTGAAAAACTCGTCGAGCTTATCCCCACTGGGAGAACGAACGCCATTCCCATGCGTGACCTTGCAACGCTGCTGAATATCAGTCAACGCGCCGTGCGCGTGTTAGTTCAGAGGGCGCGGGAGCTTGGCTCGCCTATCTGCTCCGAATGGGAGAACCGGGGCGGGTATTATTTCCCCGCTGACGAACACGAGGCGCGGTCATACCTCCGTCAGCAAAGGGCGCGTATCAAGTCCGCGAACGCCGCTCTTAATGGAGTAATCAAGTATTTGCAGTCTTTTGCAGTACCAGAAGATACAGAATAATAGTGAAAGGGGCGTTACATAGATGAACGATACAGTTAATAATATTCCGCACATGGAAACTATCAAGCGCACCG
Source organism: Oscillospiraceae bacterium (assembly GCA_017829075.1). Next base: position 9,680 of record JAGAJA010000103.1, read on the forward strand.
CCGAGATCTTCGGGCTGCCGGTGCATTTCATAAGGTGTAAAGTCGCGAGAGGCGAGGTTGTCGCAGTCCGCGCAGGGCGAAAGTTCCTTGTGAATGTTGACCGATTCGCCGAGTACCTCAACACCTCCACTGTACAGCCCGAGAGCGGCGCAGATCTGGACAGCCCCGCGCGCGTTACACCGATAGGCAGGTAGCGCATGGCAGACACCAACGGTTATATCAAGCTGCACCGCTCTATTCTGTCATGGGAGTGGTACAGTGATATCAAAACGCGGGGGCTGTTCATTCACCTGCTGCTTTCCGCGCGCTGGGAAGATACTCGCTGTATGGGGCAGGTCATAAAGCGGGGACAGCTCTGTACCACCGTGCGCGAGCTTTCAGAATTGAACGGGCTGACCTCTAAGGAAGTCAGAACCGCCCTTGTACACCTGCAAACAACCGGAGAAATAACAATCCAGTCAACGCCGCATTTCAGTATATTCACAATAGTGAATTATGAAACATATCAGGGCGAAATCAGAGGGGCAAACAAAGGGCAAACAGAATTGCCCGAAAACGGCAAACCGAAAGGCAAACAAAACGGCAAACCAAATTCACCGGAAACGGCAAACGGTTTACCACTTGAAAACGGCTTTGCAACCGCAAATGAAAGCGATGAACAATCAGCGGACGGCAAACAGATTTGCACGTCAGGGGCAAACCAAAGGGCAAACGAAACGGCAAACAAAGGGCAAACAGAAATCGCCGAAAAGGGCAAACCTACTTATATAAATAAGAATAAAGAAGTTAAAGAAAGTGAAGAAGTATCCGCGCGCACGCGCGCGAGCGGTGCCGTCAGTAATGTTCTTGAAACTGCTGTCAGGGAATACAACGAGAACTGCAAGAGCCTGGAGCCGCTCGCCGGAGAGCTTTCATATCATCAGGGGCGGCTTGTTGTGGAGGCGTTCAAGGAGCTGCACGGTGTCAGCTTTGCGGAGTATTTCCGGCGGGTTGAAGCTTCGGACTATCTGACCGGACGGACTTCAAGGGGCTATAAGACGGATTTCAATTGGCTGATACGTCCGGAGAACGTTGCAAAGGTGCTTTCCGGAAAGTATGACAGAAACTTTGAGAGCGGCGCAGTTACCGCCAGTCCGGCGAAAAAGGACTATGACGAGCCGCTCTGGGACGACTAGGAGGGAAAACAATGTCAGATTTATTCAGCGGGTTTGCGCAGGAGCTTTCAGAAAAAGCCCGGAACGCGAACCCGGAACCAGAAAAGCAGTACATGGGCGAGGACGGTTTTCTTCATTGCAGTATCTGTCATGAGCCGGTACAGATGAAAGCGCCGGAGGAATGCCGCAACATCTTTCCCAGCGGAATAATGGACAAGCATTGCCGCTGTATAAGGGAGCGAATCGAACGTGACGAGGCAGAACGGAAACGCCGGAAAGCAGAGGAACGCATTGCCGAGCTCCAGCGGATATGCTTCACAGACCCGGCGTATATGCGGCATACGTTCGAGCAGGACAAGGGATATTCTCCGGCAGCCCGCAAAGTAGCCGAATGGTACGTTGATACATACCACGAGCGGCG
>JAGAJA010000001.1 GCA_017829075.1 Oscillospiraceae bacterium
GCACAAGGAAATCGACACAAAGCCGCTGTCCGAGCCGCTGAAACGCTGGTCGGAATTGTCGGTACACGAGAAGCACGAAATAGCTTTAACGATGATTGAGGTTGTGACGATTTCCGATGAAACGGGTATTGATATTAAATTCAGTATTTGAGTGTTGGTAAGGTGTGAACACGGGCGTTCCTGTTGCGAAAACCACACCGCCGCCGTGATGAAGCTCCTGCAGGTATCTGCATTTCATCTCCATGTCAAAGGCTTTCTGAGAATTTGCGTTAGTGTTCACTCCGGCAACATTGCTCATTTTAGAGAACACCGCCAGATTTTTGTAATTATGCGCCTCGTCCACGAAAAGAAAGTCACAGCCTAGTTCCTCAAAGGTGATGAAATCGTCCTTCTTGAAATCTGCCCGGAGCTTTTCAAGTTTGGTTTCCAGAGATTTAAGTTCCCGTTCAAGCGCCTTTACGGTGTACCGTTCGCCCCGGTCCTGCTTTACAAGCTGGATAGCGTTTGAAATCTCGCTGAGCTTTTCGGCATACATCGCCTCCTGACGTTCCAGCGACATTGGTATCTTCTCAAACTGCGACTGCGGTATGATTATAGCGTCGTAATTCCCGACAGAGATTTTTGAAAGGAACCGCCGCCGCTGTGACTTTTCCATGTCCTTTGAGGTCGCGGCGAGTATTTTTGCTTCCGGGAAAAACCTCTGTAATTCTTCGCCAAACTGCGCTACGACTGCATTTGGCACGACATACATCGGCTTTGTGCAGGCTCCTATGGATTTCAGGTACATTCCTGCCGCACCCATTGCCGCTGTCTTACCCGCACCGACCTCGTGAGCCATCATGCAGGTTCCGGTGGCGGCGATCCGGGCGATAACATTTTTCTGGTGTGGTCGCAGCGACAGGTTCGGGTTCATGCCGGGAACGTTGATGTACCCGCCGTTGTATTGGCGGGGCTTTATGTTATTGTAGCGGTCGTTGAAAATGGTTTCTATGGTTTCAATACGGGATTTGTCCGCCATTATCCAGTCGTGGAATGCCTGCTCGATTTTGTCCTGACATTCACGCGCAAGAATGGTTTCTTTTGGATTGAATATTTTTTCAGTTTTCCCGTCTGAATCATACCTGTAATCATAAACCGCGGCTCGCTTCTGGTTGAGAGTAAGCTCGGCAAGCTCATAGGCGTTCAGCCTTTTCGTGCCGTAGGTCTGTGTAACAAGAACACCCTGCTGGCTTCCACAATTGGTGATTTTCCATTCGTTCAGCTCGCTGATGTACTTTATCGAAATATCCTTTGAGGAATGTGAACCGTTCGGACGTTCTCTTTGCCACATAGGAGTTTCAAAGGTTTCGTATATGAACTGACGCACCAGCTCCAGCGGAATATATATTGTGCCAAATCGAAAACCGATGTCGGTTATCTCGACTTTCGGCGGCTGATTGTCCAGCAGAGCCGCAGCGTTGCGTTCAAAATCAGGGTTTTCCTTTGCCATTTCCTGCGCCAGAGCCAGCTTTGACCGGACGTGTCCTGAGAGGTATTCTTCCGAAGTTTCCCAGCCGGAGTATTTTCCACCGGTATTCTTCGCCGGATTGCAGTAGATACGGTCACCGAGTTCCTCTATAACCTCGTCCTTGTCCTTTCCGCAGAGCTGTGAAATGTATTCAATATCTACGGTCTGGCGGGTATTCAGCGACAAGTGCATAGCTTCAAGAGCCGTATCCACATGGGTCGGGATATGCTCGGTATTGATTGTGCGCTGGGTGAAAATATCCGCTTTGGAATAGGTGATGGTACCGTCCGGGGCTTCTACGACATTTTCTATCGCCGACAGCCGCGGCGCACGGACGTCATCACTGAAAGCGGAAACGTTTGTGCGGCTGTTGACATAGCCGTATTTCTTGACGAAACCGTCATAAGCGTTGTTCAGCCGGGATTGAAGCATTTTCAGCTCGCTGTCGGAGCATTTGCGTTTCTGTGCCGCAGTAACATCTTCCAGCCGGGAGAGAATGCCGCACATGGCTTTTATCCGCGCAGCTCCCTTTCCTTCATAGGGAGCTGCGCTGCGGTTCTCAGCGTAGTACATCCTGCCGTTATCAACGAAAAAAGTGTACGGCTGAACTTCCTCTGGGATATTTCCGTACTCCTCATCTTCCGGCAGTTCGTCCATCGTTGGCTCGGCAGAAAAAGTGCATTGAAGTTTTTCAACGGCTTGATAGAGCCTTCCGGCTGTGTTTCCCTCGGACTTTATCGTGCGAGTGTTTCCGTATTGTCCGGAAACTATTTCGGGCTTCCCGATAACCATTTCCGGGTGGGAGCTGAAATACCGGTTCTCATTGTAAATGCAGCGTTCGCCGAAAACACGCTTTGTTTCCACCCATTCGGGCTTGGGGTTATCCTCGATATATTCAGAATAATCTCTTTCCTGCGGCAGTTTCTGAAAAAAGAGAATATCCGTTACCGCCTGAGTTCCCGCAGTGCGGAAAGCGTCGTCCGGCAGTCTGACACCGCCGATAAAAACCGCTTTGCGAAACAGTTCCCTGCGCAGAGCGTTGTTTTCCTTGTCCATTGTTCCCGCAGAGGTGATGAGCGCCATAACCCCGCCGGGTTTCAGCTTATCCAGCGACTTTACAAAGAAATAATCGTGAATGAGGTATCCGTCATATTCCGGGTCGTATGGGCTGAAATCCCCGAAAGGAACGTTGCCGATGACAAGGTCGAATGTGCCGTTCTGAAACTTGGTGCGCTCGAATCCCTTGTGCTGTATCTGTGCATGAGGGTAGAGCTGCTTTGCGATACGGGCGGTGATACTGTCCAGCTCCACGCCGGTGAAACGGCAGTTTTCCACCATTTCCCCCGGCATACAGCCGAAGAAATTGCCTGTTCCCATCGCCGGGTCAAGAACATCGCCGCCCTTGAAACCGAAATTATCCAGCGCCTTATAAATACTATTTATAATATAGGGCTCAGTATAAAAGGCTGTGAGGGTGCTTTCTCTCGCCGCAAGGTATTCCTTTTCGGTGAGCAGGTCTTTAAGCTCAGTGTATTCCTTGTGCCAGTTTTCCTTGCTGCTGTCAAAAGCGTCAGCAACACCGCCCCAGCCGCTGTATTGCGCCAGAATTACCTGTTCCTCCGGGGAAGCGCGGCGATGTTCAGCTTCAATGCGTTTCAGCGTTTTTATCGCAGCAACGTTGGCGGAATATTTCGCTTTTGGTCCGCTGGAATATACAAAATCTGTGGGGATATGGTAGTTTTCCGGGGGAGGTGCTGCTGGAACGATTGGTTCAGGTGCGACCCCGGGCCACACCTCGGTTTCGGATTCCGGTTCAACTGCGGCACCGGGCCGCACCTCGGGTTCAGACTCCGGCTCTGCTGCGACCCCGGGCCGCACCTCATTTTCTTTTTCGGTATTATCAAAGCTGTCATCATCGAACAGGGAAAGCTGACCGCTTTCCTCAGACGATTTCTGTATTTTAGCGGAACGCTGCTCTGCCTGATACTTTTCCCACGATTCATTACGCTGCTCATCAAAGTAACGGTATCCGAAAACCTTTGCGGCAATCAATTCAACCGTTTCATCTGAAAGAGCTTCATCACCGGCAAAGAATTCCTCCAGTTCCTCATCGGGGTATCCGAGGTTTGGTATCCCCTCGGTTTTCGCAAGAATATCTGAAATGAGGTCAGAGGACGCGCTTCGGCAGGCTTCTGCGAAAGCCTTGTATTCCGGCGTTTCTGCAACAGTTTTTGCGGCTTCCTCCGCTTCTGAAGAATCGTATGCGTCTACTTTAACGGTTATTCCGCTGCGGTCGATGAGCAGATATTTTTCCTTTACCTCCGGGATAGTCCGCAGAGCCTCTGAAGCATAGACCGCAAACATTTTTCCGGTGATACGGGTGTCGTAATCAATGCCGCAGGCTTTAAGCTCCTTCCTAACACGTTCAACCGTGCCGTTTTCACAGCACAACGGGAATTCGTAATGTACAGAGATGCGTTTTGCGTCCAAAAGCGCAGATTTTGCCCGGCTTTCACGGTCGGCTTCGGATATATACCAGCCCTCGGAAACAGCCTTTTTGACCGCCTTTGCAACATTCTTCCACGGATACTTGATTATCTGATGTTCGCCGTTCTCTCCGTCCAATTCAAGAGAAATGCCCTTACTATCATGATTTTGAAAGCTGACAGGCGGTGTACGGGAGCCGCCCCCGATTCCATATTGCTGCTTAAGGAATTTTGCCAGAGCGTCAATATCGGGGTTTTCAGTACGAACATAATCATCGATACGAAATTTTCCGTTATAAAATCCGCTGCCGTGCATTATTTCCTTGTCCAGCAGTTCCTGTGCATAATCGGTTTTGTTGTCAAGCTCGACCTTTTCGCTGGTAAAAACAGAAACGGTATCCGCTTCTTCATCAGATACCGTTTCATCGTCATATTCTTCCTCGTTAGATTCGATCAGCTCGCTGTAATCAGCGTTATCTGCCTTATCTTCTTCAGCATTCCCAGCCTGCGAACCTCCTCCGCGAGCCATGTCACGCTCATTCTGATCGATTCCCACGCTTCGGAGTTCGCCGCCAGAGCTATTTCCTCCCGCTGCTTCACCTGCTGATTGTATTCCGGACTGAGGGTCGCTGCTTTCAGCAGATTTTCCTCCGTCTGGCTGCGGATCTCCTCCGCCCTCTGTCCTATCTCTTTCCAGATAGTCAGGTACAGCCCGCTCATGTTCACCATGTCCAGAACTGTCGGGTCGAGTTCGTTCATCAGGTCTACTGCCTTGCGTTCCAGCGGGGTCATCTGCGCTCTGCCGTAATTCTGAAACGCCGGGTGAAACAGTCCGTTCCTGTCCTCCGCGCAGGGGATATCGTATATGTCGTCCGCATACTGAAGCTTCATAATGCTCATATTCTTTCCTCCTAATCATTCCGTCAACCTCGCGCAGGACTTCCTGTGCAAGTGCGCCTGCCGCATTTCCTATCTCGACAATCGACACGTCATCGGAAAAATGAGCAGCCTCGAAGAAATTGCAGCTCTTGTTTATTCCGCAGCGTGTCATGCAGATACATTCAGCGCTTTCCCGGATAAAGCGGGGGAGCCGGGGGTCTTTCTGGATGGCTGAATTTACTTTGCTATTATAATTATATACTATATCTATTCTTTTGTCAAGACTTTTCTGCAAAAAATCTTCAAGGGAAACGGCATTTTCTGAATTTTCGGAGTTGTATTTTCCGACTATACCGTCAGCTATGCGCTCGGTCATTTTCCATTTGGCGTTGATAACTGTACCGTAAGTCTGGCTTATGTCGAACAGATACATAAGCCGCGGGTCGCAGCGGTGCTTGAACACCGCTGCGGAATGTTCGCCCCGCTTTACATACCGTCCGACGTTGTTCCATTGGTTGATAGTGCCGCACATCTGCGCCTTTGGATTCTGCTCGGTGAGCAGCATTGCTTCGCAGAAGGACAGCCGCCAGAAATTAGAGGTGCGCTTCAGCGTGTTCTCCCACACAAGCGGGTCACGGAGCTGCTCCAGCTTGTGGTCGTATATATCAGAGATGTCTTTGATTCGTGACATTTGTATTCACCTCAAAAAATCGACAGATCATTTTTACTATGAAATCAGATATTTCATCGCAGGTTCTTCCCGGAAGATATTCATCGATTATCTCCGCAGGTATTGCGATGTTTATAGGCGGTTTCGGCTTCAGAATTTCGGATATGCTGTCCTCGGTGAGTTCCGCCGCGGCAGACAGTTCCTTTGCGTTTGCGGCGGTGAGCTTCATTTCCGGGTGCTGTTCCAGCACATTCAGCAGAATTTTCTGCGCTTCTTTGTCCAGTGCAGATAACGTGGAGGCGATAGCGGTTGAAAGTACACCGGAATCCAGCATTTCTAGGAAATTCTGCTCCAGACGGTCAAGCCGGTTGAACCTCTGCGCCTGCTCCGGCGTTATAGAAAGTTCCTTTATGGCACGTTCGCCGAGTATTGCCGATACCCGTATCTGCTCGGATAATTTCAACGCAGGAAACCTCTGGCGGTTGCTTTCAACAACGATGCGCCCTGCGTATTCATCGGAGAGCTTATCATTGTCGGCAATGCGGCAGGGGACTTTTGTCCACATAAGGCTTTCGGCAGCGCTTTTTCTGCGGTGTCCCGCCAGTATTTCATATTCGCCGTTTCCAGCGGAGCGCACAAGCAGCGGTTCGGTCACTCCAACCCTTGCTATGGAGGATTTCAGCGCGGATAAATCTCCGTCAGCAGAAAAAACAGGCGAACGAAACGGCAGCAGTCTTTCCAGCTCGATATTATAGGCTTTTTCCTCCGGAAAACAGTAGGCGATTATCCCTTCAAGGCTGTCCGGCAGCTTGGCCGGTTCTTCTGTCGGATTATCTTCTGTTTCGGCGGGTGTATATCCGTCTTCCGGTATCTGTTCCGGCTCGTCATCTTCAATGGGGACGTATATAGGCTCCAGCTCGGGCTTTGTGGTGGGAGTAATGAGCTGTGTGGTTTCTTCCTCGGCGGTTCTCTGCTGTTGAGCCATCTCGGTGAGTTTTTTAAGGTCCATGTTGTTGTCCTCCGGTCAATCTTCGTCTATGTATCCGTGCTGAATGAGTTCTTCAAGCCCGTTGTTAAATTCTTCGATGTCCGGCAGCGGGACGCCGTCGTTCAGTACAAGGCAGATGAAAGTGAGCTTGGCATTTATACTCAGATTATCATCTGCCAGCGGACTAAATTCGTTGTTCATGATGTCCTCGTTTCGATTGGAACGCATTGCAGGTCTGACCTGCGGCTTCGCAAATATGAGGGCGCAGTTTAGTACGCCCTCGGAAAGTGGTATATATTAACCCCTGTGGCAGGGGAGTGCTTTCTGAAAACAAAAAGCGGAGATGTGGCTCTCCGCTTAATGTATATTCGGTTGTGGTGTTAACTACCGTCAGATTGTTCCGGCTGAGAACTATTCTAAGCAGCATTTCTGCGTACTCCTGTCCGCAAAAACCGGAGATACGATGAATATAGCGCAGCGTACCAGATTTAGACCTGTGAGTTAGCTCGTCTTAGTGGGTCAAATCTGGTATATTCATCGTTTCACGCCGTCATAGAATGTATCGCATACATAAGACGAAAGTTTTGAATGATCTCAAGTAGTTCCATCCTGCGTTCCGGGCTAATGTCGGCGTTTCTTATTTCATCCACAGAAATCACCGTCCCTTTCTTGAATTACAGCATATTCTATGAATAAAATCAAGCATTTTCAGTGCTCTCATCACACTCGCCCTCGGAATATGCACTGCGCCATTCCTCCAGCATATCCGTCCTTTGCAGGCAGTAATAGAAATACTCTGCAATCTCGTCATTAGAAAGCTCATCGCCGATGAGGTCGGTTATTTCTCTGCGCTTGAACGTGATTTTGGATTCGCTGTTTTCCTCCGGCATAATTTTCTTTTCGGTACTCTGCGGGGTGCGCTCCGCCTGGGGTTCTATTGCGTTGACCGGCTGTGTGGCGGCTTTGCTGACTGTCTGCGCTGCTGTGCTGACCTGCGGCGTTTCAGGTCTGCTGTCCGGCTGCGGTTCATCAGAATTTTCTGGCTGTTTACTTTCTGCTCGGGTGACAGGCTGGATAACAGGGGAATTAGCCGGCTTTGTTTCTGGCTTTTCGGTCACTCCCTCGACTATCGCACGAATGTCGCTTTCGGTAATGAATTTCCTCTCTGCCAGGATTTGCGCCTGTGAGGGCGAAATGCTCCGGGAGGGGTCTGCACCGAGGTATGCCGCAGCCTCTTTCTGGCTGGAATCCGGCATACCCGACAGGGGAACTGCTGCTTTCATCGCCAGCTGACCGCTGTCTAACAGCTCCATGAGCTTCGGCGTCAGCCGGGTGCAGGCTATGTAACGCTGGATAGTCTTGCGGTTCTCGCCGTATTTATCCGCTATGTCAGATGTTGACCGGGTGCTGCCCAGAGCGATGAGGGCTTCCTGCTGGGCTTTGTAGGCGAAAGCCCGTTCCGATGGGAGCAGCTCCGTCCGCTGGCATAGGTTTGTGTCTGCCATGATGAGCTTTGCCCGGTTCTCGTCTACGTTCTTGATAACGCTGGGAACAGCTGTGAAACCGGCCCGGCGGCAGGCTTCAACACGGTTGTGTCCGGCTATTATGCGGTATTTACCGCCGTCAATAGGGCAGACGATAATTCGTGACAGCAGCCCGTTTTCCTTGATGGATTCAACCAGCTCATTCATCTTGAACTCACCGTACATTTTGAACGGCTGGTTTTCCCACGGTACAAGCTGGTCGATAGGAATATCCTTTTCGGTATTCTGAACCTGTGTCCCGCTGTTGAGAAAGTCAGATATGTGCAGCTTTCCGCTGTTGTTGGACGAACCGAGATTGAATGCCATATCACTTTCCCTCCTTGATGAGTATTTCGTTCACAAGCTGGCGGTACTGTGCGCCGACTACGCTGCTTTTCTTTGAGATAAGCGATTTCTGCTCGGCGGTGCTGTTTGCTGCCTCAATGCGCTTGCTTATCGCCGTATCGTAAACCAGATCGCCGTAACGCTGTTTCAGAGCCGCATCGACAGCAGCCGCCATTTGGGTGTTGTCGGTCATGGTTTCGAGAATTCCACAAATTTTCAACTTGCTGTTGATATTTTCCCGAACAAGATTGAATATATCCTCAAACTGCACAATGCCGTTGAGGGCAAATTTCTGTACCTGCACCGGGATAATAACGCCGTCTGCCGCTGCAAGGGCATTTGTTACCAGAATCCCCAGAGAGGGCAGACAATCGATCAGCAAATAATCATATTTGGAAAGTTTCTGGTCATCTGCTATCGCCTTACGAAGAATCTGCTCCCGGCACATGGTCTGAGCGAGGAACATATCAGCCGCTGCCAGCGTAATATCTGCGGGTATGTAGTCGATAGGCTCGCTCTTTGCGGTGTTAATGCAGTCTGAGAGGGCAGCCTGACCTTTCAGTACGTCCACGATGGTGCGGCTTCCCGAGAATTCGTAACCGAGGTAGTCGCTGAGATTTCCCTGCGGGTCAAGGTCGATACAGAGTACTTTTTTGCCCTGTTCCGCAAGACCTGCGGCAATGTTTACTACGGTGGTGGTTTTTCCCACGCCGCCCTTTTGGTTCGCTATTGCAATTATCTTTGACATAATGTAGTCCTCCTGCCGTGTCTGGCACATTTAGTTTCCGTCCTGTGATTTATGCGGCATAGAATGGGGCAGCAGGACTAACTGCCCCACAGGGAGCGACCCCGCTATGCCCGTTAATCTCCTGTCGGAGAATTAACGCATGATTACTATGAACCCGCCATGTCGTGGTTTACCATCGCACTCCAGAAGCTGTTCATGGTTGCCGGTGCATTGTAGAGTGCGGTAATGAGGTAGCTACGGATATTCCGGACATCACTGGTGTTCTTGCTCATGGCAGTCAATATATACTCGATATGGCTGCTGTTCAGTTTCAAAAACGTGCTTTTCACGATTTTATGTGGTATATCCTCGCCATTCACCCTTATTGTCGGCTTCGTGGAGCATACCACATCAACCATAATGGACATCAGTTCGTTAATCTCATCTGCCTTGTCCGGGTTCTGCTCAATAAGGATATCGTAATCTGTGTTGTCACGGATTATCTGAGTGTAGCAGCTCCTATCTTCCATAATCCGGCTGATAAAATCCTGTCCATCGTTCTCATCTTTCTGGGGATTGATAGAAAGATTGATTATATTAGGATTATTATCTTTAGATTTAATATAATAGGGGGAGGTCAATTTTTCGGAGCATGAACCGCAGTTTCTTGGGAGCAGGCTGCCAAGTTTCTTAGGAGCATGTTCCGCAGTATCTTCGGAGCCTGCTCCGTAGTTTCTCAGGAGCAGGGAGTATTCTCTGTCCGGAGCAAGTTCGGCAGTTTCTTCGGTGCTTGCTCCGCAGTTTCTCGGGAGCAGGGGATTACTGCCGTCCGGAACAAGTTCCTTAGTTTCTTCGGAGCTTGCTCCGGAGTTTCTTAGGAGCAAGGAACCTGTTTCTTTCGGAGCCTGCTCCGCAGTTTCTTCGGAGCAGGAGATTTCAGAGTTCGGCTGCCGTTTGCGGATATAGCTGTCTGCTGCCGCAGGCTTGATGTCTTTGATGTGTTCCTCGCCTTGCTGAAGATACTTTTCAAGAAGCTGCACGTCGTCGATTATGTAAAACGAGCGTTTAGCCGGCATACCCTTGCTTTTACTTTTCAGCAATCCGAGTTTTGTAAGCGAATTGATACAGCGTTTCTGCTGATATTCTGAGAGTGCGGTGCTTTCCTCAAGGTCAGGAACGGTCGAATAGAACCACCCATCTTCGTCCAGCATATTTCTTTCGGAATAGTAGTACCATTTAGCAACTAACGCACCGTAGGTAATTGTTTCCATTATTCCGATTGCGTGTGCAAGCGGACGGTTCAGAGATATGGTGTTATCTGGATTTAGGAGCTGATAAATCGAGTTCACATTATCGCCCCCTCACCTGTACTTGCTGTGTTTCCATAGCGTCCTCCTTATTCTGTTCTCCTTTTAAATTTAGCATAGCTGGGCGGCGGAGAACGATACCGCCCGTGGCGGATGCGCATTCCGGCTATGCTGTTAAAGCCTTGCGGCGTTTAACCGTGGATATATAAAAAGCGCACAGATTTCTCCATGCGCTCTTGTTGTCGAGTATTGAATGCAGAACACATTATACCCTATAGTAACGTATCATTGGAGATATCATTATTATTAATATAGTGTGGTAATGTGTTCGATGGTCTTTGTGTGGTCTTTATTTGACCGAGTTCTAGTTTTTAGTGTGTTTTTAAGGGGAATAGTCAGACTATTTATATCCCCGAGAATAGTTTAAGCGTGAGGCTGCAGCGTATAAAGAAACTAAAATAACCATAAATTGCTAAGTAAAAACTTACAATGCTTGAAATGAACTGCATTATTCCAAGAGATGAGGAGCATTTGTGCCATGCCGCATGGTTATGAGGAAAACTCATTCTGTTATATGCTGCTGGGATTTGCTTGGTCTTTGTGACTGCGTTTGGGTAAAAAATCCTTTCATGCTCATTTCACATGAAATGACCTACAATAACCAAAACCTGCCAAAGATAAGCGAAAATAACCTTTAATGCACGATTCCACTCCAAGAGATAATCAAAGCCCATACAGATCGCATTACACAGCGGTTTTGGGCACACAGACCACTTGTTTGGTCTTTATCTGGTCTTTATATATCCTCCTCGGATTATGCGGGGGATTTTTATGGTGGTTCCGGCGCAGCGAGAGCAAGAAGAAGCTGCGCCGCAGCTCCGAGGAGGACGAGGAAAGAAAAGCAGCCGCAGAGAAAACCGCACAGGATTTTGTCAACGCAAAGGATTTAGGCGAAAAATGCCTTTATACCCTCGATGGCTTGATTTTTGTTTATATCAAGGTCGAGGGGATAAATCCCGAGCTGTACAGCACGGCGGAGCAGAAAGCTCTCTGCCGCCAGCTTTCATCGGCTTTATCTACGGTCAAGCGGCCGTTCAAATTCAACGCAGTATCACGCCCGGCAGATATTTCCAAGCCCCTGCAGGACTACGATGAGCTTATAAGGTCAGCCGACGCGGGCCGCAGAAAGCTGCTGAAAATGGAACAGGCAGACCTTACCGAAAGAGTAATGTCCGGGGAATCCTCCGAACGCCTGCACTATATTTCGATATGGGATACGGTCCAGAGGGCAGACGAGAGAAGCATGACCGCTGCGGCGAACGAATTTGTAAAAAAGTTTGCCGAAGCAGGTATCCACGCTGAACTGCTGGACAGAAAGGGTATCGTCCGCCTGTGCAACCTCGTCAACATACCGGCTTACGTTCATATCGAAAGCACGAATATTGAGGACGCTGTGGCAGTTCTTGCAGACAGATAAATCATTTCACAACGAAAGGAACAAAAATTATGCCTAAAAATCCCGCGATCGAAATTCCTGTAAACACCGCTCTGCAGGCAAACATAACCCCTATCGGCATCGAATTTGAACGCAATTCTTTTATGCTCGGCGAGAACTACTGCCGTGTGTACGGGATAATCAGCTATCCCTCTGAATGCGAATACGGCTGGTATTCAAAGCTCACGAACATACCCGGTACGATAGTTGCAGTAAATCAAGAGCCTATCGACAACAGCGCTCTCATTAGCGCAATGTCCCGTAACATAAAGCTTAACCGCGGACAGGCGGCAGGCGCAAAAGACCCTCTTGAACGCCAGCGCTGCCAGAAAGCCGCAGATGACCAGGAACGCATCATGTACAAAATGGATCAGAATAACGAGGTCATGAGCAATTGGAGTACCACTATAATGGTTCTGTCCCGGGACAAAAACGATTTTATCGACCGCTGCAAGCGTGTTGAGAATACCGCAAATATGCTCGGCTGCAAGATACGCATTCTCTCAAATCTCCAGAAAGAGGGATTTCAGCAGATCTCCCCGACCTACCCGCAGAACAAACAAATCTCCGAGATAACCTCGAGGGCATTCCCGGTTAGTACCTTTGTAGGTGGATTTCCGTTTGCGTCCGGGGGATTCAGCGATGGCAGCGGATATTATCTCGGCAAGGACAGCAATGGCGGGATAATGCTGATAGACCTATGGAAAAGGAATCAGCAGCGTCCGAACAGCAACCTTACAATTATAGGCGGCTCCGGCTCGGGCAAGTCAACCGCCATAAAGCACATAATCGCCTCGGAGTATGCCCACGGCACGAAAATAATCGTCATAGACCCGGAGGGTGAATACAAGGAAATGTGCCATAACCCGCTGTTCAACGGGGACTGGATAGATGTCGCCGGAGGACGCGGCGGTCTGATAAATCCTTTGCAGATACGTCCTGTCCCTCCGGACGAAGATGATTCTGACAACAAGGAACCTACGAAGCTGGAGCGGATAGGCGACCTTGCTATCCACCTCAAAACGCTGGAAACATTCTTTCAGCTTTATCTTCCGTCCATGAATGACAAGCTCCGGGCAATACTGAACAAAACGCTGGTGGAGCTGTATGCGGCGTTCGGAATAACATGGAACACGGACGTTTCCGGGCGGCGGGCAGAGCAGTTCCCTACGCTGTCAGACCTGTTCAGCCTTGTGGCAAGGAGAGCCGAAACTGACCTCAGAAATTCCGAGGTCTATGAGGACTTAAAGACCTACCTGGAGAGCGCGGCGAACGGCGCAGACCACCTGCTCTGGAACGGTTGCACTACGATCAACCCCAAAAGCGGATTTGTGGTGCTGGACACAAAATCGCTGATACAGATGTCCGGCACGGTGCTCGCGGCACAGTATTTCAACGTGCTTTCATGGTGCTGGGAGCAGATCACCCACGACAGAGAAGAACGCATAATGCTGGTAGCTGACGAATGCTGGACGATGATAGACCCCCGCTGTCCTCAGTCGCTGGAATTCATAAGCATTAACAATGGGCAGTTTCCCAAAATGACCTTATTCCGATAAATAATCAAATAAAATCAAAAAGAGTATCAATCTCCAATCAAACGGAGACTGATACTCTTTTCTTTTTGCAAGATATTCTATTTTGAACGAAACTTCAATAATTCAACAGGATAGCTTTTGAAAAAACAAAATAGCCGATGTTAGGATAAACACCTGACCTCGACTTTTCGCAAAATTATTGATTTGACGATATGATAGAACTAAATATGCAAAAACTGCGCAGTTCTTCATACAACTATATGCATTATACCAGATTAAGTGCGCTTTGTCAATAGAATTGTGTTAATTTTTGTATTTATTTGTTACAATTAACAAATAAGACTGCTGATTTATTGGAGGGTTTACAAAATGAGCAAAGGAACAGTATATAAACGCAAGGACGGACGCTGGGAATGCCGTATATCTATGGGGAGAGATGAGAACGGCAGGCGTATTTTCCGTTCGTTCTACGGCAAAAGCCGTGAAGAAGCAGAATACAAGGCTATGATAGCGCAAGGGCAGGCAGATAAAGAATATGCTATAACGGAAATGACGGTCAGAGAACTTGTGACCGAGTGGCTTCACGTTACAGCATCTCGTATCAAGGAATCTACTGCCGCCAACTATGCCATGAAAGCCGAAAAGCACCTTATCCCTGCATTTGGAGAGATAAAGTGCTGTATGCTGAAACCGAAAGATATTTATGCTTTTATCGAACGCAAGCTGAAAGAGGGCTTGTCTGCTCGTTATCTGTCGGATATTATCGTGCTGTTCAAGTCCGTGTTCCGCTATGCAAGCCGTGAGTATCGTATCCGTAACGTACTTGACGGTATCATTCTCCCGAAAAAGAATAAGCCTGAAATTGCTGTCATGAATAAGGAACAGCAGCTCAGGCTTGAAGAATATCTTGATAAGCGTCCATCTGTTACAAGCGTCGGCATCTTGATCTCTATGTATATGGGCTTGCGTATCGGAGAGGTCTGCGCCCTGCAATGGAAGGACATCGACCTTGAAAAACGGACTTTAACCGTCAGCAAGACAATTCAGCGTGTGCAGTGCAGGACGGGAGCAAAACACACCAAGCTCATCATCACCGAGCCTAAAAGCGAAAGTTCCAAGCGGACTATCCCTATTCCCGATTGCCTGCTCCCTCTGCTCAGGCAGTTTAAAGATAACGGCGAGGTGTATGTGGTATCTGGCAGGAAGAGACCTGTTGAACCGAGGACTATGCAGTATCGCTTTGCCAAGATACTGCATAACGCAGATTTGCCGTCATTCCATTATCACAGCCTGCGCCATTTATTTGCAACTCGCTGTGTCGAGCTGGGTTTTGATGTGAAAACACTCTCTGAGATTTTAGGGCACAGTTCTGTAGAAGTCACGCTCAACCGCTACATTCATTCCGATATGGAACGCAAGCGTACCTGTATGAGCCTGCTGTCCAAGTGTGCGTGACCGTCAGGGTAACGTAAAAGTGCCGTCATTCCGAATCTTGAAAACTGAATTAAATCGGAGCAGACAGCACTTTTCTCGCCAAATCAATAATTTTGCGAAAGAATTGCCCCTGAAATCAATTATACTACTACATATTATGGAGGTATAGGTATGGAAAATTACATTGGAAAGATTTGCCCGTTCTGCAAGACGGCTATCACCGCTGAGGATGAGGTCATGGTCTGCCCATCCTGTGCTACTCCTCACCACAAGGCTTGCTGGGATGAAAACAAGGGTTGTACTACATTCGGCTGTTCGGAGCAGCATTATGTTGCTCAAGGTACGAATCCGACTGATGTGTGCAAGAAATGCGGTGCCGCTTTAGGTGACGGTCAGGATTTCTGTCCCAAGTGCGGTACTCCGAAGAATGCTCCTGAAAAGCCTGTATGTGCTAAATGTGGTGCTGAGATTACTGAGGGACATGATTTCTGCCCGAAGTGTGGTCATAAAGTTGGACTGACAGTTGATAGCGGAGTTAGTTCGGCAATTTCCCAGTTTAATGAGAATCAAACAAAGAAGAATAAAAAGAAAATCATTGTTCCTATTGTAGCCGTAGCAATTGCAATCGGTCTTATCGGTGGTGGTATCGCTGTAGTTCCGAAGCTTATGATTGACACAGCAGGATATATTGAACAAGGTGATCTTGAAAAGGCTTATTCTAAAGCGAAGACAGATGAGGACAAGCAATTGGTCGCAGATGCTTACATGGCTAAGGGAGATTATGGGCTTGCCTATGACAGAGCGCCTAACGATGAAAGCAAGAAAATGATTAAATACGAGAGCATAGCTGCGGAAAGAAGTGCTTTCTCAGCCGATAATCTTAAAGATCCTTCTTCTTTCTCTTTGAGAGAAGCATATTATAACGATTATGACGATGAAGGAGAGACCACTCCTCATCTGGTGTTATATATTAGTGGTGCCAATAGTTATGGTGCTAATGTTAGCAGTTATTGGCTTTATACATATGATAACGACGATAAAGAATGGGAGTATTATTGTTCGGTATCAGATCTTTCCGATGAAGAAATTAGCGATTATGATGATGCAGATGAAATGATTGAAAAGATAGTGAATAATTCAGGAAGAGATTACATTAAAGAAGCAAGAAGTTCTGGAACCAAACTGAGTAAAGACTCTATCAATCGTATTAACGATATGTTCACAGACGGTACATTAGATAAGGTTGAGGCAATAAGTGTTACAGAATGAAAACTATAGTACAAAATCATAAGAAATCCCTGATTCCGCAAAACTGAAATCGCAATCTCTTCCCCAAAGCACGAAAATATGGTATAATAGAAGCATAAGAAAAGCTGGAAAAACAGCACCCGAAAGGTGAAGAGTAAAATGCGGAAAATAGAAATAGTAACGAGCGAC
>JAGAJA010000104.1 GCA_017829075.1 Oscillospiraceae bacterium
AAACCTGATTCTGGCTGACAGACCTTGTCTGGCAGCTTGATTCAGTGCGCCTCGGCAGACGTTTTAGGGTTGATATAGACATTTACTAAATGTGCTTATTATCCGGATTGTCATTGCATAATTGTGCGGTGTTGCCTTAAGTTTCATGATAGTTTTTTCCTTTCCAATGTAAATATCTGTAATCGTGACGCATTACGCAATCACTTTAATATGATAGCACAATTAAGCGGTTTTGTCAACCTTTGAAAGCAAATGAACTTTGATGAATTTATGCGGAATAAGCGCCTTTTTTTGGTCAGATTGACCGCCTGCGCTCATTTTGCTCCGCCCGGCTGCCCATAGTAGGCGTTCGCGCCGTGCTTTCTGAGGTAATGCTTATCCAGAAGCTCCTGCTGCATAGCCGATATTCCCGGATCCATCATCTGGTTATGCCATGCCATGAAAGCCAGCTCCTCCAGAACCACCGCGTTGTGTACCGCGTTGTCCGGGTCGGTTCCCCATGTGAACGGGCCGTGGCTGTGAACAAGAACCGCCGGAATATCCGCTGCGGACTTCCCGGAAAACGCCTCTACAATAACATTTCCGGTTTCTTTCTCATACTCACCCGCGATCTCCTCCGGCGTCATTTTCCGGGTGCAGGGTATCTCGCCGTAGAAATAGTCGCCGTGGGTAGTTCCAAGTGGCAGTATCCCTCTGCCGGACTGAGCGTAGACAGTCGCCCAGCGGCTGTGGGTATGCACTACTCCGCCTATCTCCGGGAACGCCCGGTACAGCACCAGATGAGTTGGAGTGTCTGAGCTGGGGTTCAGCCTGCCCTCCACGCGCTCCCCGGTTTCAAGTGAAACCACCACCATGTCCTCCGGCTTCATTTCGGAATATTCCACCCCGGAGGGCTTAATCACAACCAGTCCCTTTTCCCGGTCAATTCCGGATACATTGCCCCATGTAAAGGTCACAAGACCATGCTCCGGCAGCTTCATATTAGCCTGATATACTCTGTCCTTTAATTCCTCAAGCATTCTGCTTCTCCTTTTCGCTGTCATGATTTGCGCTGAAAATATCAGCGACTTCGTTTATAGTTATGTATGCGGACGGGTCGATGTCATGGACTATCCCCCGCATTTTGCCTATCTGGAAGCGGTTCACAACAAAATACAGCACCGTGCGTTCTGTGCCGGAATAGCCGCCCTTTGCGGGGATCTCGGTTATTCCGCTGCCAAAGGCTTCGGACAGTGCGCCGACTACATCTTCAGGTTTTACCGTGACAATAAACGCTGCCTTAGAACGGCTTATGCCCTCAACGATGTAATCCAGCGTTTTCAGAGCCGCGAAGTACGCGATTATCGAATATAGCGGCAGCACCCAGCTTGAGAACACAAATCCACAGGTGACATACAGTATCACGTTATAGATCATTACAAATGTACCCACCGTCATTCCAAGCTTTTTTGAGAAGATGACCGCAAGCACCTCAATTCCGTCCATCGCGCCGCCGAACCGGACTGCAAGACCGCTGCCCACTCCGGAGATAACTCCGCCGAACAGGGAGCAGAGCACCAGATCATTCTCCGCCAGCGGAGATGCCAGTGACACGTCCAGCGGCAGAATATCTGTAATAAGCCACGAACCGAGGGAGTACATCGCCACTGAATAGGTCGCATAGATCGTGAACGCAAGCCCCTGCCGCTTTAATCCGTACAGGAACAGCGGAATGTTCAGAACTATCAGGAAGATCGAAAGTGAAAGATAATCCGGCGTAAGATAGGCTAGAAGCATTGACGTACCGGAGATGCCGCTGTCGTACAGGTTTACCGGCATAAGGAACACAGTAATTCCGAATGCGTTGATAAATCCCGCGATAGTCAGCATAATGAAATTTATCGGTTTCAGCTTTTTGAGTTCGTGCTTCATCAGATCCTCCTTAGTTCAGAATTAGTCTTTTCCTGTGAACAGCCGTCTGAAATCCTCGGCGTTGAATGAATAAGCCAGCGCCCACATCGCCCGCATCACCGCATATTCCGTGGTCATTCCCACCGCCGGGATAAGCCCTGCTTTCAGCGCGGACTGCCCCACCTCGTAAACCGTCAGGTCGCAGCCGCCGGAGAATACCTGCGTGGTCATTATCACCCGCACACCGCAGGCGGTCAGCGTTTCCAGCGTGTGTGACAGCTCCGCATTTCCGTAATCCGGAATCCCCCCCATGCCGAAGCCCTCTATGATAAGCGCGTTCACATGAGTTCCGTAATCATGCACCATTTCCGCGGAAATACCCGGAACAAGCTTCAGCACCGCCGCATTACTGTCCAGACGGTTGTAGAATACCGTGCCGCCCTCCTGCTGTTCCCCGTTCCGGCAGAAGTCCTCCACGGTCAGCTCGTCCGCCGCCGTAAATCCCCGGAACGCGTCAAAATCAGTGGTGTGTACCTTTCGGGCGGCATTTCCGGCAATAACTCTTCCGCAGAAGCATACCCACACGCCTGCTTTTCCCTGCTCCGCGCACCGGAATGCGTCGGTCAGATTTCTCACCGCGTCCGTTCCGGGAGCGTTCATCGGAAGCTGCGATCCGGTGAGGATAATCGGCTTGTCGGTGTTCTGGATAAGGCAGTAAAGCGCAGCCGCTCCGTAAGCCATTGTATCCGTCCCGTGTGCAATAACAAAGCCGTCAAACTCCGACCAGCTATCCCGTATCATCACGGCAAGCTGAACCCAATGCTCCGGCGCAAGGTTAGTGCTGTCAAGGGAAAACGGCTGCACCGCGCGGATCTCTGCGTCCGGGACTTCAATCCCAGACAAAAGCGTATCCGCCGAAAGCTCCGGCATTAATCCGCTGTCGGTCGGCTCGCTTGCAATAGTGCCGCCGGTGGCGATAAACATTATTTTCTTCATGTAACTACTCCCCTGTGCGCGGCTTTATCGCTTTATGGTACACCCTGCTGTCCTCGCCCCATACGTCCGGAGTATTTCCGATATATTCATACCCCATTCGCTCGTATAATCCAACATGGTCGGTGGCAACGAACAGCTCTTTATAACCAAGCTTCGCCGCCTCTTCCGCGGCATAGTCCATCAGCCTGCGGCAGCAGCCCTGTCCCCTGTATTCCGGAAATGTGTAAACAAACCCGATCCACGGGATCTTCGTCATGTCCCGGATACAGTCCTGCCGGGTGAGGGTCAGGAACGACAAAAGCCTGCCGCCCTCGGTCATCAGGTACAGCCTGCCGCCGTTCTCCGGTTCGCAGAGGGTTGCCATAAAGCTGCCGTTTTCAAGCAGCTCCGTAAGGAATTTTGCCGCACCCCAGTCGGATCTTTTTATCTCTGAAAGCCAGTGTGACTTATCTTCGCTATCAAAATAATTGATTATTTCCATAATACCTCAAAAAAAGCGCCGGACAATCGCGCAGGGCAATGGTGCGCAGCAGATGTGCGCCATTGCAAAGCCAAAAATGCGTGTTGATCCGGTGCTTTACTGTTTTGAATTGAAAGCCGGTGCTTATCTCGGCTCTACAATGAATTTCATGGCGGTTCTCTCGTCGCCGTCAATGTCAACGGTGGTGAATGCCGGAATGCAGATGAGGTCAACTCCCACCAGCGCCATGTAGCTTCTTGCTATCGCAATGGACTTCACTGCCTGATTTGCCGCACCCGCACCTACTGCCTGAACCTCAACCTCGCCGTTTTCGCGGATAACCGCAGCAATTGCACCCGCAACCGACTTTGGCACAGAATGTGCCGATACCTTTACGATTTCCATTTTTTGTCACCATTTTACTGCCCCTGCGGGCAGCCCTTTCGGAGTATTTTGTCCTGCTCACATAATTATTTGTCTGTATCTTTCTATTGAACCGCACTTGCCGGTTTTTACGTCTATATCCAGCAGTACGCCGTTCAGCTCGATTTCGCCCTCCGCGAACCTGTGTCGTTTCGGGTAGTAGGTCAGGAAACGCTCGATGATGATGTCCTTTTCCACGCCGAGGATAGACTCCTTCGGCCCGGTCATTCCCACATCGGTTATATATCCTGTACCGTCAATTATCTGCTCGTCTGCGGTAGTCACATGGGTGTGAGTTCCAAGCACCGCCGACACCCGCCCGGCAAGGTAATATCCCATCGCCCGCTTTTCCGAGGTAGCCTCGGCATGAAAGTCCACGATCTTTATTCTCGCAGTGCAGTTCTCCAGAATTCTGTCAATGCAGCGGAACGGGTTTTCCAGCGGCTGCATGAAAGTAGTACCCATCAGGTTTATCACCGCAATGGAATACGCGCCCCGGTCAAGCTCGCACACGCCCCTGCCTATGACGTCATCGCCGTAATTTGCCGGACGTATGACCTGCCCGCAGCTTTCCCACTCGTCCTCCATGGTTTTCTGCCGGAAGCAGTGGTTGCCGGTGGTGATAACGTCCGCGCCTGCGTCAAATATCATTCCGGCGGAAGCAGGGTTGATGCCGTTGCCCTCCGCGGAATTCTCGCCGTTTACAATGACTATCTCCGCGCCGAGTCTGTGCTTAATGCTGTGAAGCTCGCTCTGGAGCGCTTCGCAGCTAACCCTGCCTACAACGTCGCCGATAAAAAGAATCTTCATGAATTACCTTACGATGATCTGATCTCTGCCCGGGCCAATGCCGAGAATTTTGATCGGGCAGCCGCAAAGCTCCTCAAGACGCTTTACATAAGCCTGCGCCTTCTCCGGAAGCTCCTCAAAGCTGCGGCAGCCGGACAGGTCGCCCTCATAGCCCTCGATCTCCTCGTAGATAGGGCTGCACTTTGCAAGCTCCTCCAGAGTTACCGGGAAGTCCTTGAGTATCTCGCCGTCTGTGGTCTTATAGGCGGTGCAGACCTTAAGCACCGGAATTCCCGCCAGAGTATCGAACTTGTTTATCGCAAGCGAAGTAAGACCATTTACGCGGACTGCGTGGCGCATGATTACTGCGTCAAACCAGCCGGTTCTGCGGGGACGACCGGTGGTAGTTCCATATTCTCCGCCGCGCTCCCGGATAAGGTCGCCGGTTTCGTCAAACAGCTCGGTGGGGAAAGGCCCGTTGCCTACTCTGGTGGTGTAGCTCTTGCCGACGCCGATTACCTCGTCGATCATCTTCGGGCCAACGCCAGTGCCTACGCAGGCGCCTCCGGCGATAGGGTGGGAAGATGTAACGAAAGGATAAGTACCGAAGTCAATGTCGAGCAGAGTTGCCTGCGCACCCTCGAACAGCACCTTTTTGCCAGCCTGATAAGCCTCGAAAGCGATAACGGAAGCGTCCGCCATGTACTTGGCAAGCTTCTCGCCGTAGCCCTTGTATTCCTCATAGATCGCGTCAAGATCGCAGGCTTCGCCGCCGTACACCTTAGTTATGATAAGGTTCTTCAGCTCGCCGGTTTCCTTAATCTTCTTCTTCAGAACCTCCGGGTGAACAAGGTCGTACATACGGATACCGATACGCTCTGCCTTGTCGGTGTAGCAGGGGCCGATACCTCTGCCGGTGGTGCCGATATTCACGCCGGTCTGTTTCGCCTTGAAGTCCTCGGAAAGTCTGTCAAGCAGTCTGTGCCACGGCATAATGATATCTGCACGGGCGTCTATGCGCAGGTTATCGCAGGTAACGCCGCGCTTGTTCATATTTGTAATTTCCTCAAGAAGCACAGACGGGTCAACCACAACGCCGCTGCCGATAAGGCAAAGCGTTTCGGGATAGAGAATTCCAGAGGGGAGCAGGTGCAGCTTATACACTTCGTCGCCGTGGACTACTGTATGACCTGCGTTGTTACCTCCGCTTGAACGTACAACGACATCAGCCTTTTCCGCCATGATATCGATTATTTTTCCCTTGCCCTCGTCGCCCCACTGGGTTCCGACAATTACACTTGATGACATTTGATGATCCTCATTTCTAAAAATAGAGTTGTCTGCGGGAAAGAAAACCATAATCCCACAAATACTATTATACCACATACACTTTACGAATTCAAGGTGTTTTGTGAATTTTTATACATTAGCTAAAAAAATTCCGCCCCGGACGGAGCGGAAAATGGGAATTTGCGGGGTGCCCCCGCGGTCAATTCGGCTGAATGAGCAATTCCTGCGAACGTTTTCACACGAAGGCAAGGTGCTCGATAAATCGGAATTTGTCGGGTAGTTTTGCTTGTAACTAAGTGCGAAGCGCAATTGTTTTTCGCTTCCTTTTGGCTTCCAAAAGGAAGCGGGGTGTGGGGCAGCGCCCCACCACTCAGCGCGGCAGCGCATAAACGCGTCAGAAGCGCTAAAGGGGTTCGGGTCGGGGGACAAACGGAACGTTTGTCGTTGAAACAAGAGTTTTCCCCCGGTCTGTGGCTGCTGTAAGCAGCCACAGACAACTATTTCGCCGCGCGTTTTCGGATGGGGCTTGCAACTCTCCCTGTCAGATTTGCACCTCCAAATTAAAACGTATCACACATTATATAG
>JAGAJA010000105.1 GCA_017829075.1 Oscillospiraceae bacterium
AACGGTTTTCAAGACCGCCTCGTTATGACCGCTTCGATACCTCTCCAAAAAAAATGGAGCTGCTAATCGGAGTCGAACCGATGACCTCATCCTTACCAAGGATGTGCTCTACCAACTGAGCCATAGCAGCATCTCATTTTTTTGCGTCATCTCTCTGACGACTATATTATTATATCACGTTAAATCTGATTTGTCAATACCTTTTTCAAAAAAAATTGTATTTTTCAAAAAAGAGAAGAAACAGTGAGAAAATCGCCGAAATTTGGAAAAATATAGTCGGTGTATCAAGAAAATACCCTGTCGGTTGTCAGTCGCTTCAGCCTTTCCATAAGCACCTCCCGGTCAGCCGGCTTTGCAATGAAGTCCGCAGCGCCTGCTCTGAAACAGCGCACCTGCGTATCACGGTCGTTGTCAGAGGTAAATACCACCACTGGGATCCAACGCAGCCGCTCATCGGATTTCAAGGCTTTCAGCACGGCGCAGCCGTCCATTCCTCCGAGATTAAGGTCGAGCAGGATAACCTCCGGAAGCTTGTATCTAAGCTGCTCCAGAGCCTCCTCACCGGACGGAACAGCAGTGATCCCGCCGAAGCTTTCCTTGAGCATACGTTCCACAAGACACCTGTACATGATGTCATCGTCAACATAAAGCACACGTCCGCTGTCCTCGGCCGAAGCGCCCTGCTTTGCTGTTCCTAAAGCAGCGCGGATCTTCTCCATGAGGGCGTTGTATTCTTCAAGTACCCGTAAGGTGTTGGCGGAGATGTAATCAACATCGTGGTTCTTTGCCGCTGTTTCAAGTCCGAGGGCTTCGTCTGAAAGGGCAAATGCGCCGATAGTCCGGGAACCGCTTTTCAGCGCGTGGACTTGTATGCGGTAGTTGTCAATGTCATTCGCTTCGAAATATTGTCTGATAAGCTCTGTCTTGTCTTCCTCAAGATAAGTCCCGATAATTTCCAGATACAGCTCATCGTTGTCGCAGCAGTATTGCAGCGCTGCTGAAGTGTTCAGGAACTCCGAAAGTCTGGCTACCACATTAGGTTCGTTATTCTGAACCGCCGGCGCGAAGTTTGCCATAGGCTGGATCAATCTCTCCGGCAGGTATTTGCGCACCGTTTCCCATAACTGGCTGCCGGAAACCGGCTTGGACAGATAATCGTCAAATCCCGCATTGAGATAGGAGCTTTTCTCGCCGGAAACTGCATTCGCTGTTATTACGATTATCGGAACATTGGGGCAGAGATTTTGCTTTTTTATGGTTTTCAGCGTTTCCATTCCGTCCATTACCGGCATCATGTGGTCAAGCATGATAAGGTCATAGCTGTTCCGGTTTATCAGCTCCAGCGCTTCAACGCCGTTTACCGCTGTGTCAATGCGTATTTTCGTGTCCCTGAGGCTGCCCTTGTACAGCTCCAGATTGGTGCTGTTGTCGTCAACCGCAAGAATTCTTGCATTCGGGGCGGTAAATCCGGGGCTGCGGCGGGTCTTTTCAGCCGATTCTGTGAGCGCGCTGACATCTCCCAGCGGGGCAGGGTCGATTATCCCTTGCTTCAGCTCGAAGCTCATTGTAGTTCCGGTTCCGTATTCGCTGCTTACCTCAAGGGAGCTTCCCATCATTGACAGAAGCCGCGTCACTATTGTAAGTCCAAGACCGATGCCCTGAATATTCTGGTTGCGCTTTTTTTCCATACGCAGGAAGCTGGAGGAGATACGCGCGATATCCTCCTCTTTCATGCCGATACCTGTATCCCGTACTTTTGCGCACAGCCAGCCGGAATTATCGTCCTCAGCCTTCCAGCTTACCGATATTTCAACATGACCGGAATCGGTAAATTTCACCGAATTGGACAAAAGATTGTTAAATATTCTGGTTATCCGGACGCTGTCGCCGGCGAGCGCACGGGGAATTTCCGGGTCAAAGCTTATGCGCAGCTCTATGTCCTTTTTGTCCGCATAATATCTTCCGCAGGTGGTGATATCCGACAGCATTGACGCGGTGGAATACTTTGTTTCTTCGATATGAAAGCTTCCGGTTTCCATTTCGGTGTAGTCCATCATATCGCTTATCATTGCGAGAAGAGCCTTTCCGGCGCTCTGGATATTGGTGGAATACTGGGTGATATCGGGATCCTCTGTTTCCCTCAGTACCATTTCGTTATATCCGAGTATAGCGTTGATAGGCGTGCGCACTTCATGGGACATTGTGCTAAGGAAGTCTGTCTTTGCCTGACTTGCGCTCTGGGCAACTGCCATTGCTTCTTCGGCTTCATCTCGTGTGGTGCGCAGCTCGTTCATTGTACGGTTAAGAGCCTGATAGTCCGGGGTTTCCAGCGCAAACATAAGCAGCATAAGACCGATGGCAACCGTGAACAGAATAAACAGCAAATTCGGATATATGAGCTGTATAGCAGGCCCTGACAGCAGAACTAAAATATACAAAATGATCGAGATACGCTGCGATGTCTTGAATCTGGGGAAGTTAAGCAGCATCATGCCGCAGGTAACGAAGATCTCCGCCAGCGGGACAAAATGAACCATCATATACAGCGGCCCGTGAACATATCCGGTTTCGTCAAAACTGAATACTACTCCTGTGAAAATGTTCACAAATAATATGATAACGCAAAGTAGTGCAATGACCGCCGAGATTTTCGGTATGATATGGTGTTTGATTTCGCCGAACGTAGCGCAGGTGCAGTATAGCACGAACTGTAATTCAAGCAAAACGTCTGCGCAGAAATACAGTGTGTTAAGCGCAATATTGAACCAGATAGGAACAAGATCCGCAAAGCTTATAGTCACCGCCGTTACTACGTCGAGAATTACGGCAAACAAAAGGATAAGCGCCAGCCGTTTGAAATACTTGTTGCTGGGAGAGTCGGAGGTGTACTGGAGCCTGAGGTAAATGTTAAGAACGATCAGAAACGCAGCAGCCGCGATCTCAAAATCAATGTTATACAGCAGCATATTATTCTCCATCACTTTTTTCTGGAACTGCTCTCCAGAAGCGCTGCGACCTTGTCGGCAAGCTCTTTTGGAACAAACGGCTTTCTGAGATAGGAGGTAACACCCAGCCGGATAGCCTCACGGACTGTGTCCTCAGTCGCAGACGCTGTGAGGAACATAACCGGAATTTTCATCAGTTTTTCAGACTGGCGGATACTGGAAAGGGTGTTGAAGCCGTTGAGCATAGGCATTTCGATGTCCAGCATTATCAAGTCCACAGGAGGGTTTGAGTCGTTGCGCAGATATTCAAGGCAGCGCTTCCCGGACTCCGCCGTCACAACATCGTAATTGTTCTTCTGGAGAATGAACTCACACATTTTTATGGTTATCTTGTCATCGTCAACGACCATAATTCTCTTTTTCATCAGTATTTCTCTCCCTCGGTCTTATTATTGTGCAGATAATCTCTGACAGTATTGTCAAGGCTCTGGCAGCAGCCGATAAAGCTGCTGTGTCTTGCGCGGATAAAGGCTATTTCGCCGGATTTTGCCTGCCGCTCCATAAGCGCTGCGAATTCCGAAACTGAAACTGCGCCTACCGTGAGCGCGGCGCTTTTAAGCCCGCAGCACAGCCTTTCGTAGGTTTTCCAGTCCCCGGCGCGGAAAGCGCTGTCCAGTTGATCTGCTTTCGCTCTCATGTCAAGCATACCGAGGATCTTGTGATAGAATTCCTCGTCGCCGCAGCAATAGTCCGTTCCCATTGAAGTATCGAGCATCGGGGAAGTGCCTGTTTTGGTTTCGGAGAGGTTTTCTCCGGCGGCGCTTCCTTCGGGGGAGGTAATAAGCTCACCCGGCAGATACTCAAGCAGCATAAGCTCAAGCTGTTCACTCTGAACCGGCTTGGACAGGTAATCCGCAAAGCCTAGCTCGGTGTATTTTTCCTTTGCGCCTACCATTGCGTTGGCGGTCAGCGCAATAACCGGAGTGTTGCTGTTTGGAAGATCAGGAATTTGACGCATATTCTCAAGGGTCTGTATTCCGTCCATTTCCGGCATCAGGTGATCCATGAAAATAATGTCGTACCTGTTCTTGCTTACCAGCCCCAGACATTCGAGACCACTGTATGCGGAGTCAACGCGTACCTTCGTATTTTTCAGAAGCCCTTTCATTACATCTATGTTGAGCTTAACATCGTCCACAACAAGAATTCTTGCCCCCGGAGCCTGAAAGCGCTCGCGGTATTCCTTTTTTTGTTCGGTGGAAGGGCGGCGGTTTACGACAAATTCTCCCGCCGGCTGTTCGAATACGACGTCCTGTGGGATATCCACCCAGAATTCAGAGCCTTTTCCGAGGGTGCTGTGAACTCCTATACTGCCTCCCATTAAATCGGTAAGCCGTCTTGTGATGTTCAGACCAAGTCCGGTTCCTTCAATATTCCTGTTATGTAGCTCGTCCAGGCGGTTGAACGCCTTGAATAGATTTTTCTGGTTTTCGGGGGAAATGCCCATTCCGGTGTCACGGACGCTTATCTTCAGCGTTATCTGATGCTCGCTGGTGCGCTCAAAGCCGAGGGAAAGAGTAACGGTTCCGGCGGAGGTGTATTTTACCGCATTTGTCAGCAGATTGAGAATTATCTGCCGGATACGGATTTCGTCACCAAGCAGCCTTGACGGAAGCTCCGGATCGTTTCTTATCTCAAGCAGCAGGTTCTTTTTCTCAGCGCGCATGATTATAAGATTGTAGCAGTCGCTCATAAGCTGATGGATACTATACTCCACCGGGAGTATCTCCAGATTGCCGGAGTCGATCTTTGAGAAGTCCAGTACATCGTTTATCAGCGAAAGCAGTGACTGACCCGCGGACTGGATATTTGACGCATAGCACAGGATAGCTTCATCGGCGCTCTCTCTGAGGATCATTTCGTCCATTCCGAGCACAGCGTTGATCGGGGTGCGTATCTCATGGGACATACTTACCAGAAACGAGGTCTTGGCTTCGTTGGACTGATCGGCTATCTTCATTGCCTCAAGAAGCTGCTTTTCCTGCGATTCCATTTTGTTTTGCTGCTGCTCAAAGACGTGTCCCTGATATTTGATCGTAATTCCAACGATGAGCGGAACGACGATTATTGCCTGAATCATATCCAGCGCCACAATAACGGTCAGATCATCTGTTTCCGGCATGACGATAAGTTCCGGGAAGAATATCTGCACCGCGAAGCAGCAGATCGCCGACAGCAGATCCAGACTGAAAATGATATAGCAGCCCTTTCCGTCGAGAATGAGCCACGGAAAGATCAGACCGAATGCGATCCAGAGCGGCATTGCGCTGTAAATTCCGCCGTTAAAGACGAACATAAGCGGAAAGAGTATAAGGTCTATTACAATGCTGACGAGATAGGAAGCTGCTGTTTTATTTTTCCTGATAACAGATATGTAGAAGGTTACAAATGCTGTGACAGTTGTGAGCAGGGATATCAGATTTCCGACAAGACTGATATTCAGCGCAAAGGAGAATATTATGGATACAGAGCTTCCCACAAGAGCAACTGCAAGCAGCATATTCTGGAGCTTGTGTTTTATATCGAAATCGTCATTCAGCAGTAGGTTTTTCAGAAAGTGAATGATGCTGGTTTTCTTCAAAGGGACACCACGCCTTTCAATTGCCATTTCTGACAGCTTATTATACATTTTATATTATAACATATATCGCAATTAATTTCAATATTTCTACAATTTTTTTGTAAGAATTCGCAAGAAAACAGGTCGGATTTTGTAAGCCGCCCTTCAGGCTGTCGATAAACCCTCATCTTCGTCGTCACGCCGCATAACGGCAGGCACAAAGCCTAGCCGTTATGCGGGTTCCTAGAATCTGAGGGCTTCTCGCCACCCTGAAAAGGTACTTTTTTGCCGGTCTAAGGGCGGATTTTGTAATCCGCCCTGAGTTTGTATTCATGATGTAATTTGCAGCTTCTTCATTTTCTTCTGAAGTCGGTGTCGGCAGATGAAGAAGCAGATTACATGCGCCGCCACGGTTATCACCCACGAAACCGGGTATGACAAATATACCGTGTCCGGAGTATGGAACTGCTCAATCTGGAAAACAGTCCCAAGCCACACCAGCCTCAGACCGCAGGCACCCAGCAGCGACACGATCATCGGAGTGATAGAATATCCCATTCCGCGCAGGGAGCCGACCATTACGTCCATAATGCCGCACAGGAAATACGTCCCGCAGACATACATCATTCTGCGCAGGCCGGCATTGATAGAGGCTTCGCCGGAGGTGTAAATGCTGAGCAGCGGACGACCTACCGTCATACAGATACCCAGCCCCAGCACAGCCCAGACTGTGACAACGCACAATAGCCCGGAAAGCAGTATCTTGTTTATTCTTTCGTATTTTCCGGCGCCGAGGTTCTGGCTGGTGAAGGAAAGGGTAGACTGGTAGCAGGAATTCATTGCCATATAGACAAAGCCCTCGATGCTTGCCGCCGCTGAATTCCCCGCGATGACCGCCTCTCCGAAAAGGTTTATCGAGGACTGTATCACCACGTTGGACAGGGAGAAAACAGTGCCCTGAAAACCCGCGGGAAGTCCTATTTTCATTATCAGGAAAAGCTTATCCTTGTGAATTCTCAGCTTCCGGAGGTTCAGCCGAAGCCCGGTGTCCTCTTTCTCTTTCATCAGGCAGCGAATGATCAGCGCAGCGGAGACGCACTGCGAAAGCGAAGTCGCAAGACCAACTCCCGCGGCGCTCATATTGAGCAGGATAACGAATATCAGATCAAGACCAACGTTTGCAACACCGGCGATGATGAGATAGATGAGCGGACGGCGGGTATCTCCGGCAGCGCGGAGCAATGCGTTGCCGAAGTTATAAATCATCATGAACGGCATACCGCAGAAGTATATCCTCAGATAGTCGGAAGCCATTCCGATAATGCTTTCCGGAGTCTGCATCAGCCGGAGCATCTGTTCCGCAAAGCAAAGCCCTACCACCATGAGCAGCAGTCCGCTGATAACGCTCAGGAGCATTGCCGTGTGGACAGTTTTCTTCAGCTCTGTGATGTTTTTCGCTCCGCAGTATCTCGCGGCGGCAACGTTTGCGCCTATGGAAAGCCCGATAAACAGGTTTGTCATTAGATTGATAAGCGCAGTATTTGAGCCGACCGCCGCAAGCGCGTTGTCGCCTGCGAATTTACCGACGACGATGATATCCGTTGCGTTGAAAAGAAGCTGAAACAGCCCGGAAAACATTATCGGCAGTGTGAATACTATCATCTTGCGGAGGATAGGCCCGCTGCACATATCCATAAATTTAGCAGATCTCATTGTATGCTTCCTGAATCAGTCCAGCGGTTCAAAGCGGAATTTCTGCTTTGCCTCCGGGTATTTTGCCTTGTCTGTTTCCGAGAGGAACATTTCTAGCGGGCGAGCGTAAATTCCGAATTCGCCGTACAGCGCCCGGTATATCACAAGGCGCTCTTTGGTTTCAGTGTGCTCCGCAATGCCGATTATTTCATAGAGATATTTTGAGGAATTGCTGCGCTCCTGCTCTGAGAGCAATCCGCGCTTGAAGTGCCGGACTATTCTTCCGGGGATAAGTTCTTTTTCTGTCATGTGTTTCCGCTCTCCTTTTAGTCGTCAAACCACTTGGAAGATGTAGAATTTCAGGTAGTCTGTTTCCGGTACGTTCCATAAAATGGGGTGGTCGGGGGACTGCCTTCGTGCCTCAATCTGCCGCAGGGAAACTCCCGCGTCCTCCGCAGCGTCATGGAGCATATGCCGGAACAGAGTTTCAGTCATGAAGTGCGAGCAGGAGCAGGTCGCGAGATAACCGCCCCTCGGCAGCAGCCGCATTGCCTTGAGGTTTATTTCCTTGTAGCCGCGCTCCGCAGCTTTTACCGTGCTGCTGCTTTTGGTGAATGCGGGCGGGTCGAGGATTATGAAATCGTAGGGGTGACCGCCTTTTTTGTAAAGCTCCGTCAGCAGGTCGAAAACGTCCGCCTTTGTGAATTCCATGTTCTCAAGTCCGTTCAGCTCGGCGTTCCTGCGGGTCATCTCGACAGCGTCCGCGGAGATGTCCACCGCATTCACAAGCTTTGCTCCCGCGGCGGCTGCATTCAGCGCGAATGCCCCGGTATGGGTGAAGCAGTCCAGCACTGTGCGCCCCTTTGCGATCTGCCGGATAGCCATGCGGTTGTATTTCTGGTCAAGGAAGAAGCCGGTTTTCTGACCGTTTATATAGTCCACCGTATATTTTATTCCGTTCTCGGTGATCTCAGTCACTCCGGAGAGGTCGGTGCGAAGCCCCTCGCCGGGGTAGAAGCCCTTGTATTCCTCCATGCCCTCCAGTTCACGGATCTTCACATCGTTGCGTTCGTAGATAGCGTTGATCTTTTCGCCCATTTCAGCGAGGGTCTGCACCAGCAGGGAATACAGTGTGTCCTTTATTTTCTCGGTTCCGAGGGAAAGCACCTGCGTTACCAGAATATCCCCGAAGCGGTCAACAGTGAAGCCGGGGAACATATCCGCCTCCCCGAATATCAGCCGGCAGCAGGAGAAATCCTCTCCCATGACGGTGCGGCGGTAATCCAGCGCATAACGAATCCTCCGGGCATAGAAATCCCGGTCGAATCTGTCGTTTGCATTGCGTGAGATCACTCTTACACGGATCTTTGAATTGTCGTTGATATAGCCTGTGCCGAGATAGCGGCTTTTCCTGCTGAAAACATCGACAAGACCGCCGTTCTCGTATTCCCCGGAAAGGTCAGTGATCTCCTCCGCATAGACCCACGGGTGACCGCCGCGGAGCGCCTTTTCTCCCTTTTCGGTGACTGTTGCTCTGGGGTAGCTTCTTTCCATATTAATATATATCCTTTTCAGAGTTATTGTCAGTTGTTAAGACTACAACATTATACATCTAATTCTTTGAGAAGTCAAGTGGATATACAATCAAGAAGAAATAATCAGAAAACTTTGATCCCCGGATAAAATCGGGGGATCTCAGGCTGTCGATAAACCCTTATCTTCGTCGTCACTCCGCATAACGGCAGGCACAAAGCCTAGCCGTTATGCGGGTTCCTAGAATCTGAGGGCTTCTCGCCACCCTGAAAAGGTACTTTTTCAACAAGCTGAGATCCCCCGGATAAAATCGGGGGATCTTACTTATTATATATGTAGAATTGCCCTCCCGGGCGGGAGGGCAGGTCAACGATTAGCAGCAGGGATTGTTGTTGCAGCCGCAGCCGTGATCGCAGTCGTTGTTGTTGTTACCGCATACGCAGAACAGGATAAGGATAAGAATGATGATCCAGCAGCAGTTACCATTGCCAAAGTTGAAGCATGACATACTCGTGTCCTCCTTGAATTAAGTCTGAGAAACGTTCCGCTTCCCCTTGAAGCTTCCGTTTCATAGTACATATTATGCAGCAGAGCCTAAATGGTGACAGAATATATTTTCCTCCGACTGAAATAATTGCCAATCTTCTGCACATACTATCTATATCAACGAGGGAGGTTTTAGCATGAATTCGATCAGCGGTTTTTCTGACAGCGCGATAAAGGCGCTCAATGCGGCTCTGGGCGCGGCAATGGGTTATGGACACACATATGTCGGCAGCGAGCATATTCTGTACGGCCTAACTTCCGACGACAGTTTTCCGTCGGCGGTATTCCTGAAAAAATACGGCGTTGGCAGGAACGAGGTGCTGCGGCGGCTGGAAACACTTGTCGGCAAGGGCAAACCCACCCGGCTCACCCTTAACGACCTCACTCCCCGCAGCCGCAGGCTCATGGAGAACGCACTGTCCTTTGCGGCGGGGGAGAATATCCGCAAGGCGGGAACGGAGCACCTTCTCCGGGCGATTGTCATGGATAAGGACAGCTACGGCTGGCAGATCCTCGCGGAGTATGGCGTAAATCCGGTGAAGCTTGCCGGAGAGGTCTGCGCGCAGAGGTATGTCGAGCCGGAATTTCAGCAGAACGAAAAGGAGCGCCGCGCAAAGCTGCCGGCTCTGTCAAAATACGGCAGAGATCTGACGGAGCTTGCGCTCACAGGAAAGCTTGATCCGGTGATAGGCAGAGAGCAGGAAACCGAGCGGCTTATCCGGGTGCTGCTCCGCCGCTGTAAGAATAATCCTTGTCTTATCGGCGATGCAGGAGTTGGAAAAACCGCAGTCGTAGAGGGCTTCGCTCAGCGGGTCGCGGCGGGAACTGTCCCGCAGGGACTTCTCGGAAAAAGAATTTACTCCCTCGATCTGACCGCAATGCTTGCCGGGGCGAAGTACCGGGGAGATTTTGAGGAGCGCCTTAAAAGCGTAATCGAAGAAGCCGCTAACTGCAAGAATATAATATTGTTCATTGACGAGCTGCACAGCATTGTCGGCACAGGAGCGGCGGAGGGCGCGATAGACGCTGCGAATATTCTGAAACCACAGCTCGCTCGCGGTGAGATCTGCCTTATCGGAGCAACAACCACCGAGGAATACCGCAGATTTATCGAAAAGGACAGCGCGCTTGAGCGGCGGTTCCAGCCGATAGTTGTGGAGCAGCCCACAGAGCAGCAGACGGTGGAGATACTAAAGGGAATGCGCCGCAGCTATGAGCAGCACCACTGCGTTACTATCACTGATGACGCGCTTGAGGAAGCAGTGCGGCTGTCTGTACGGTATATCACTGACCGCAGGCTGCCGGATAAGGCGCTTGATCTTGTAGACGAGGCGGCGGCGCAGGTTCGCTCCGGAGCAATGAACGAGGCGTATATCCGGCGGCTGTCCGAGGTGCGCAGGCTGCTTGCCGGAGGATTTAAGAATTCCGCGGAAGCCGAAAAACTCAGAGCTGAGGAGTTTTCCCTCGTGAAGGCGCTGAATTCCCGCTGCGGCAGCAATACCGTGGACAAGGCTGACATAGCGCAGGCGGTTTCTTCTATCACAGGTATTCCGGCGCAGAGGTTGTCCGAGGACGAAGCGGCAAGGCTCTCCGGGCTTGAGGAGGAACTGAAAAAGCGCGTGGTAGGTCAGGACGCGGCGGTGGAGTTGGTTGCAAATGCAGTCCGCCGCGGCAGGACAGGTCTTAAAGAGCCGAACCGCCCGACCTGCTCATTCCTGTTCCTCGGTCAGACCGGAGTAGGCAAGACGGAGCTTGCCAAAGCGCTTGCGGAAGCGGTTTTCGGGGACGAGAAGCGCATTATCCGGTTCGATATGTCGGAGTTCATGGAGAAGCACTCCGTTTCAAAGCTTATCGGCTCTCCTCCCGGATATGTGGGCTTTGAGGAAGAGGGGCAGCTTATAAAGAAAGTGCGCAGCGCGCCCTATTCCGTGGTGCTTTTTGACGAGGTGGAAAAGGCGCACCCGGACGTACTGAATTTACTGCTCCAGATACTTGAGGAGGGTACGCTCACCGCCGCAGACGGAAAGCAGGCGGATTTCCGCAGCTCGATCGTGATTATGACCGGAAACATCGGCGCAGAGGAGCTGTCAAAGAACTCCCTCGGATTTGGGACTTCACAGCAGGACAGCGGGGAAGCGGAGGTTATGAAGTCACTGAAAAAGCAGTTCAGCCCTGAGCTTATCAATAGGATAGATAACGTTATCGTATTCCGTAAGCTGGGTGAGGAGCAGCTTGAAGCGATCTGCCGAATACTTCTCAGAAAGCTGTCAAAGCGCGCCGCGCAGTGCGGAATTAATCTGAGCTTCACGGACGAGGCAGTTAAGCATCTCTGCCGTGACAGCCGGGAGCGCAGCATGGGCGCGCGTCCTCTCCGCCGGACGATAACCTCCGAAATAGAGGATATGCTGTC
Source organism: Oscillospiraceae bacterium (assembly GCA_017829075.1). The sequence continues at coordinate 11,747 of JAGAJA010000105.1, forward strand.
ACGAATGATGATCTCCGGGGAATTGAAAAGCGGCAGCCGCGCCGAGGTCTGCGAGGAATTAGGCGGGCTTTTGGTCAAGGTAATGTCCACTCAATAAAAAAATAAAAAAAATTTCAGAAAACGCTTGACAAATCATATCCGTTGTGATATAATATTTAAGTACTCAAGAGAAGCAGCGCTTGAGTGCTTGATATCGCGGGATGGAGCAGCTCGGTAGCTCGTCGGGCTCATAACCCGAAGGTCGTCAGTTCGAATCTGGCTCCCGCAACCACTAAAGAAACCGCTTAACCATTAGGGTTGAGCGGTTTTTTCATGTTTCTGAAAAGAATGAAAATGAACTATAATTCGTGTTTTTGTCTGTTTCCATCCAATGTCGCATCCAATTTTCAAAAAGCTTCTTGGATGCAGACAGGGTAAGAAGAAATAATATTTTACATATAATGTAAGCGACACATGAGTAATAGAAAATCCCCTCACCTAGCTTTTATATAGATGAGGGGTATTTCTTTATTCGGCTTTTCTGCCGTATATATTTGCTATTGCGTTGCAGGCTGTACTATTGTTGTCCTTGAACGCATGAGCGTAAATATCCATTGTTACGGAGGGTTTACTGTGTCCTAACAAGCGGCTAACGGTTACTACATCTGTGTTATCGTGAATTAGATTGGTTGCCACAGAGTGTCGGAATGCGTGTGGGTGAATGTGTGGCAGGTTATACCTTGCGGAAAAGTTACCACACCAGTCTGTTATGCTACAAGGATTTATCGGACTGCCGTTGGCTTGGGTAAATACATATTCATCAGCATTCCAACTGCTATCTGATGGCTTAGTGCTTTCATACTCCAATTTATAGTCTATTAACACTTGAAACAGGTCATCTGTAATGACTAGTTTTCTTTGTGAAGCTTTTGTTTTTGGGGTACTGCTATAACTGCCAGATCCGTATGTGTATAACCATGTGTTAGTTATATCTAGTACTTTATTGTCGAAATCGATAGACTGCCAACGCAGACCAGCTATCTCACCTCTCCGACAACCTGTATAAATAAGTAAGTACATTATTGCTCTCCACTTTGCGGATACATTACCTTCTACATATTCACTGTCAACGATTGCAAGAATATCTTGTATTTCTTCTGCTGTAAACACATCTTGTTCGGGAGTGGTGAACTTAGGTTTTGCGGCATCATTGGCAGGATTGTATTTTAATATACCTTCCTTTATTGCTAAAGCGAAAAGGGAGTAAAGAAATTGATGATGCTCCCAGACTGTTTTACCCGCCAACGTTGCCTTGCTGTCAACTACATCAAATAAATCTGAAAACTTGTATTGGGGTATTTTGGTAATAGGTGGCTCCGGCTTACGTTTTCTGCTTCTAACACCATTTGTATATGCAATTTTGTCCTTGTCATTCAGCAATTTAATAAATGCCTTAAAAATCTTTTGTGCGTTGTCGTATTCAATGTTTCTACCCTTTACTGCTGACTTTATTGTTTGTAACGATAATTGTGTAATAGCACACAATTCAACTTGGGTAATATAAAACGGCTTCAGCCTTACTTATCAGGGTAATGATATTCTTGAAGCTGGTTTGTCATATCCCAGAAACGGAAAAGAAAGCTATGCAGTGTTCCCTGCAGTTACAGACAAGTATATCACTATGCAGCTTCCCAGACAGGCAACTAATGTAACTGTTGATAAGGAAAGCTTGAACAAGGTTTTTTCGTCACTTCTTAATGTAATCAAGTATTATTATAAAGACGCAGAAATCAGCTATACAAACAGACAAGAAAGCATTGGTGATATTAGCTTTAATGGTGATATTGTAACTGTTACTTTCGACCAGGAAACAATCAGCAACATTCTGGGTGATATGGCTGATGTTATTGCAGACAGCGATCTAAAAGATTCTTTAAGCAGTAATTCTATATTAGGTGAACTAGTAGCTTTCTTACAGAACGAGCAGAATTATATATACTACATATCTGATTCCAACTGCTACCTTGACTTCACAACTTATGTTAATCCAGACGGAACTATTGCAGGTAATAAGATTAAGTACAGAGAAAATCACCGCAGCGACAAGAAATCCTTTGATTATCTGTATATGTCAAATGGTAGCAAATATGCGCTATATAGTAAAATTAACGGCATAAAAATGATTGATGTTCGGGTAGACAGAAAGAACAATACAAGTGGAAATGCAGAAATAAGGCTTGCATTATCTTCTGTTGATACTGCTACTCTTTTCATTTCCTATGATAACTATGCTATAAAGAAGCTGTACAACCTATCCGTACCCACGGGAAACTATTCTATTACTGCTGATTTATCTGATAACTTTATCTCTTCCTTGTCCACTCTCGGACTTAATGCAGATATGCTTTATGGATTAAGAGAAGATCCTATCACCCTCACTCTGGGAGCAGAAAATGACAGTTATAAGATAGATATGGAAATAAGCAGCATAGCCAAAATAACAGCAGAAACCATGTTATCAGAAGATACAGAGGGTGTAAGCAAGGGTAAAGAAGCTATTGATTCTGCTGACACTGATAAGATAGCAGAATTTGAAGATGAATACTCCGAATATATCAAATCTCTTGATGACCCTCTGTACAACCTTATCAATCAGCCCGAACAGACAGAAGAAATTAACTCTGAAACCTCTGCGAGTGAAATTGATTACTTTGCTTAATTATAATTGCTGATGAAAGGAAGAACATTATGAAACCTGTATCTCTTTGTGTAATTCTTGCAACCCTTATTTTAAATTCGTTTAATGCTAATACTATCAACAACACTCCTTCCTCTGACACCTCAATTACAGAAACGAATAAAGATAACACCCCCTCTTATGAGGGGGAAAAGCCTGCTAATCCTATTGCCTTTTGGGAGCAGTCTGTACTGTCTGTGCTGGAACACATAGAAGATGAAAGTCCTGATTATAGCAATGATAATTCTGATGATAAATCAGATGATAATGTTTCTTGGGTAAATCCGGATTACAATTCTCTTACTATTAAACAAGGCGACTACACAGCAGGCGGCTATCTCCCAACAACAGTCAATCCTAAGTATCAATATAATGGCTTAAACTATTGGGATAACAATCAGGGTACATTGTTCAGAGAAAATGAAACAGAAGACTTATACAATTGGGTATCAGCAGGTTATACAAGATGGAGAACAGAAGATGTCAGAATAGCCTCAAGAAAAGGCGGTACAAACAACCCTCGTATAGCAACCTATCTTTCTTTGGATAATAATGACAATTGGGCGGCAGCAAAAGATTATGAATATTGTTATGTAACAGTAAAAATGGGTACATATAAAAATGGTAAAGTATCAGATGAGTTGAGAGAAATATGTGAAAGCGTAGCAAACTATACAGATGAAAATAAAGAAAGTTGTAAGAAAGCAGAAAAGTTAGCAGAAGCCTACTTAGCAATGCATGACATGGAAGATGAATTAAACTGGTATGCGGATGAAAAAGGGCATCCAGATGAACATAACACAACAGTAGGTTACAATTGCCGAAATTATTGTGGAGATACAATATCAATAGATGTATATGGTTATGGCATAAATAGATCAAATGTTATTTCTGATGGAAGTGGTGGCTTTTCAGCAGCAGGGGTAGACTATACTTTAACTTGTGATGAAGACCCAGATGCATTTAAACTAGTAAGTGGTGATGAGTTAAAGAAATTGTATGAGGTTGAAAGGCATGGTAAAGACGTGTATGCAGATTCAGCTTACTATGTTAATGCTGCATTTGTTAATGATGGCGCAATACCTTATCTTAATGCCTATATAGGAGTAAAACCAGGAATATATCGCTGCACAATAACAGTAACAGCAACGGGAGAGAAAGTACCGATAGTAATAGAAAATCTGCCAGTACATTATAAAGAATTAATGTGGGGCTGTGCCAACCAGGAAGAAATGGATTTCTGCGTACAGTTTATGCAGGCATGGGATTATGGAGTATATAATCACTATTATCATACAAGGTCAGGCTGGGCTTGTGCGAACAAGTTTGAAATACCTTTAAACAAAGCAACAGAAGAAGATAAGATGGAGGTATTAAGGGAGTTTAATTCAAGAGAGTGGGAGAATTATGAGGGTGAAGTAATTCAATTGAAGGAAACAGCAGAAGCAGCAGAATGGCTTGCACATTTACCTCATCAATTTGCAGCAAAAACGTTGCAGAAACAAGCACAAATGTCTATTTTTCAGCAATCAGCAATAACAAACAATGGTAATAATCCAGAGAATTTCCCTAATAAATGTACAAAATATGACGCTCTTGACGCTATCTTGTACGGCGCAAATGATTGTGAAAGCATATCAGCAGCTATGGAGTGCTTATATAATGTATTAGGCTATACTACTCGTTACATAACAGGTGGAAATCATAGTTGGTTTGAGGTAAAAGTACCAGCGTCAATAACAAAGTCTGGGGTAGATATGTGGATAATGGTAGATATGGGTCAAACAGGTGGAGGAGTATCAGCAGGACAGTTCAAGACGCATATAGATAAAGAGGTAGAGGGCTTTAATCACGATTGGTGGACAACGTGTTATAATGATGATATAGCGCATGGCAGAAATCCATGATGGTGGGTAAATAGCTATTGTAGCAGCTTTCCTTTTGGAGAGCTGCTTTTTCTTTTTAATCCTCAAACGCGTTTTAATGTATCCTGGTGTATCAATAACGCCCTCTCCCCTTTTTGGTAGTATACCAATACCATAAAAAACACACGGCAATTACAGAAGATCCTGGAAGAGATTTATAAATTAAAAGGATATTTTTAAATTATTTTGATTTATTAAATTTACTCGCAGAGTTTTGTGTCTAATGAGGATTTTTACTTATAGTGGGTATGAGTTGAATTACCGAAAAAATACATTATTTAATATTTATTATATACGCAACAAGTCAACCATCAATATTCAATAGATAAAAAGAGATACAGATAAAAGATAAAAGCTTAAAGCTTAAAGGAAGAGAGGATAATAATATGAAGATAAGTGAAGAAAAAGAGTATGTAGCGAAGGAATGTGGAAATATACTGGAGGTTAAGACTGTAAATGGGATGGGAAGAAAAGGAACGGTAAGAAGAATTGGGGATAATAAATATTTAGGGCAATACCGCACAAAACTAGTAGACTAGAAATCGAAAAAGTGGTATAATAAAGACATGAATAAACAAATCAGTCTGTCCAATCTGAGCGATGAACTTTCACAGGTAAGGACAAAGAAAAAAGAATTTCTGGAACAAATA
>JAGAJA010000106.1 GCA_017829075.1 Oscillospiraceae bacterium
TCAATATTCACATTGCTTGCCAGTATATCCGCTATCGTCAGCGTGTTTCCCTCGCTGTCTGTTTCAAGGGGCTCGTTTATGTAGACCTCGCTCTGCTGGTGCTTTATCTTCCTAAAATGCATTTTTATCTGGTTATCTATATGCCACCTGTGGAAACATTGCCATATATTCCCACAGTGCCATATTCTGCGTTCTGGTGCGGCTCTGTGAAAGTGGTCGGGGCTAAGAAGCCGGAAGATTCCCTGCTGTGCGCTTGTGATGTGGATACGCTTACTGACGGTGAGCGGCTGAAAGTGCTCAGGCTTCGTGCCGGGCTGACTATCCGTCAGGCTGCGGAGGCGGTCGGGATTTGCTGGCATACGCTGATGAATTATGAGAGCGGGAGAACGGCAGTCAAAAGGAAAGTTTACACGAAGCTGCAATCATGCTACCACACTCTGTTAAGCAGTATAAAATGACAAGCAAAATACTTTAAACGAAAGTAACCATGCCCCATGACATGGTTATCTCTTTTTTAGCCGGTTACCCTATAAAGTCAATTCATAACAGCTTATTATCCATACACCAACGCTCTGCTATATCTCTGAAACGATTATCCCTGTAAGCAAACCAATCGTCGCGTATCCCGAGATAGAAAACCGTATCCTTAAACCGCCGGAATGCTCCCTTTCCTTTTAGCGAAGCAAGCATTTTCTCCCTCATCTGCTCATAGGGACATTCCACAGCAAAATCGTGCATAATACGGTATTCGTGTATATCATACTGCGTGGGGAGCAGAATGTAATCCTTCCAGTTTACTTCAATATCTTCTAGTGTGCTTTCATCAAGGAATTCCGGATCACGGCAGATTATTTCACCGGTGGATTTTCTGTATAAAAATTCGTTATCGTCAGAAACCTGCTCCAGTTTTTCTGCGATACGGTCTATCAATTCTCTGCTCATCAGTAACCTCCGTTCTGCTCCGGCGCTTCACCGGAAACACGCACTACCTCCGCCTTTTCGGCAGACTCGTTCAGCTCCCGAAGCGCCTTGCAGGAGATCCGCCGTTCCTCGCCAAAGTCGAAAATGTAAAGGAATTTCTGCCCCATGCTTAGCGCCTCGCACAGCTTGTATTCGTTGGTGTAACACTCATCTTCCTCCATATAGCTGGAAAAATTTGCAGCAGCTTGCCTCCACACCCTGTTGTCCAGAAAAAAATGCGTGTGCATGGTTGTCGTCAAATCAGGCATCGCTTCATGAAGCCATTCCAGAGTTTCACCCTGCCCTATTCTGATATGGCGGTACAACCCATAACAAACGACTTTCCGTTGTCCGGAACTTGATTGCTTTCTTCTTAGGCTGCTTTTTTCGGACAATTCCGCTTAGAAATCCTTAGGGTCAAGATAACGGCTGTCTGTCTCATCTCCGGTTCTCTGAAGCCATTCGTTCGGGGTGAAACCGTTGAGGAACGGGTTTCGCGTGTTGTTGTGCAGTTCGCAGTACAACCTGATAAACTCGGGAAACTTCTTTTTGTTCACATCAAGCTGCACAGAAAACTTGTTTATAAATTCCAGCGCGTCAAACGGAGAGGAATGCTCACACTTAACATTAAAAAGTATAGCAAACAGCAGATCCTTAATCACTTCATCATCACTTTTTTAGCATTTTTTGTACAGAACTCACGCATTGCCAGAAACTGTGGGGTTTGTTCGCAGTAGAACTCATCTTCGTATTTTAGCAATACTTCCTTTTCCGGGACATAGTATGCCCTGCCCTGCTTTTCCGAGTACAGTTCAACATAGTCGTTATACTCCAGCAGGCTTTCATGTATCAGCAGGCGGTTTATCGGCGTGCTTTCCGGCTGACGCTCAAATATCTCATCAAGCCCGTATATTTCAAAATAATGCCGCTCATGCCGGGTTATCTCCGCATAAGCAAGAAAATCGCCCTCGGTATACGTTTCGCTGTTCTGGCTGTTGATTATCCGAAACAGCCTTTTTAACGTAATTATCTGATAGAAATTATTTGCCGCTTCAAAGTACCGGCGAAGCAGGTCAATACGTTCGTCAGAAAGGTGTTCCTTCAGTTTTGTGTACATTTCATCAAGTTTCTTCTGACCGTCTGGGTTCGGGAATGACATAGTGTTTACCTCCGCTTTTTTAGTTAGCCGTGCGTCAGTCCGCCCGGCGTGTACATTCATTATACCATAACCGCAAGGTTATGGTATGATTTTGCGAGGACTTTTGATCTATAATAAACGTTCTTCGTTTATTATACCATTTCAGAGATAGAATTGCAATATATTCTGATTCATAAACTTTGGAGAATTTACTATACTCTTGATTTTCCAGGGAATCACTGATTAAATCACGCCTGACGGCTTGGTACGCATCTTGCTTGCATCTTTTTCGCCATATGCACATTTCGTCATAGCAAGGCGTGCTGCAATTCTTTTATCGGAAAAGCATCGTAAAACCCTTAAAATGCTGTCGGTAACAGACCCGTTAACAGGTCTGCTGAACAGAAAGGGGTTTGATGAAGAACTGCATATGGTAACCTCTAAAGACCTCCTTCACGGCAGATTTCTATGACTTACCAAGAAACGTCGCTTCGCTCCTTATTCATCATCTGCGTCGTTGTCAAACCTTGAAATACATACAGTAAACGCATTATCCGCCTACGGCGGAAAACGCTGCGGTTGATACTAATTCCAGAACCACATTTCAGTTGTGCATATTATGTGTATTTGGAATTAGTATAACGCCTGGCATCTGATATAAGTCATGTACAAAATCTGCTCGTGTCCCGGTTTTTAGAGGTTACCATAATTCATTCGTAAACCCACAAAAGATTATCAGGCAAGCAATCACCTAGGTGTTTATCTGTTCCTCTATCGACACATATTTACCGGCGTTGAATCCGCTTTTGTACATCAGTAACAGCGACAGCAGCCTTGACATTCTGCCGTTTACATTGCGGAACGGGTGAATACACAGGAGGTCCAGAATTACACACGTGATAAGCATCAGCGGATTGATTTCCGCCTCCGAATACGCGGCATGATACGCGAGTATAAGCTGTTCCATCGCAAAGGCAGTTTCACTCGCAGGAACAGTCGTGAATCTCACGCTGCGAACTCCCTCACGGTCAGTTTCAATGATGAAATTGTCCTCCGTTTTGTACCTCCCCGCGAGGTCGTCGCCGCTAGGCTGGAGTAGTATTCTGTGCAGCTCCAGTATACTTTTTTTCGCTGAACGGGATCTCGGAATAACTGCCGTGGATAAGGTCTAACGCGTCACGGTAGCCTGCGATTTCAAGCTCGTTATGTCCCTGCGGCGCTGTGGATTTGTTCACAATATCGCGGATACGCTTGTCAGTCGTAATTATCCTCTCGATGGCGTTGGAGCTTTTCACCGACTGTATCTTCGCCACAGATTCCATCGCCAAGAATACCTCCGCGAAGTCAGAACGTCGCAGTTCCGCCTTTGCTTTCATCTCGTAAATCGAGGTTGCGTAGTTCATTATGTCGGCAGGCACACTGATTCTTTTCAGAAATGAGTAGTCGAATTTTCGCATGGGATTCTCCTTATTTTGCGATTTATCTGAATATATTATATCTTATTATGTGCAGATTGTCAACGATACGTTCAGCACCAAAACGCTTGACTTTTGCGGTGGTATGTGATATAATAACTGTAATCTTACCAAAAACAGCGTTTTTTGATGTGATAGTGTAAGCCTTATTTGCTAATCAACGCAAATTTCGAATAAATTGCGGTGATGTTCCGCATAATATGAATTAACGTACCAAACGAGAGGTGATATTATGGCATACCCGCTGAAGAAGCTGTTCCATATGGACAGAGCCAAGTATGAGGAAGAATACCTGAAAAGGTTCAACTCTCCGGACGCCGTTCATTTTGATTTTAAGATAAGCGGCGAGCAGGCTTTCATGTGCCAGACTCCCGAGATACTCAATACGATAATCTCTATAGAGCGCACGGACAAGCACGTCAGAAGCCTGCACAAGGACCTTCCGCTCGCAGCCATCAACCAGTTTGCGAACCGCTGTCTTATTGACGAAATCGTGCTCTCAAACAACATTGAGGGCGTCCACAGCACGCGCAGGGAACTTAGCGCCATACTGAACGACCTGTCGGAGAAAAACAAGCGCCAGCGCTTTTATGGATTGGTGAACAAGTACAAAGCGCTGATGACGACAGACAATATTCCGTTGGAAAAATGCGAGGATGTCAGAAAAATATATGATGACATTTTTCTTGATGAGATTAAGCAGGACGACCCCCAAAATGTGCCCGACGGAAAGATATTCCGCAAGGACAGCGTGAGTGTATATTCCCCCACGGACAAGGAGATACACAAAGGGCTGAACCCAGAGGAGAAAATAATCGAGGCAATGGACAGCGCGCTGAAACTGCTCAAAAACGAAAATCTTGACATTCTCGTGCGTATCTCGCTGTTCCACTACCTGTTCGGGTATATCCACCCATTCTATGACGGAAACGGAAGAACAAGCCGATTTATCAGCAGCTATCTTCTCTCGCAGGAGCTTGACCGACTTATCGGCTACCGTATCTCCTACACGATAAAGGAGAATATCGGCAAATACTATAAAGCATTCGACACCTGCAATCACCCGCTCAACAAGGGTGACCTCACTCCGTTCGCAGAGATGTTCCTGAATATCATAGACATCTCGATAAAGCAGCTTCTGTCCGCGCTGGAAAAGCGCGTGAGCGAACTGGAGCATTTCAAATCCCTGCTTGAAAAAATGCTCGCCGATGAAACCGAGCGCGTTAAGTCGCTGTATTATATCCTCGTTCAGGCGGCGCTGTTCTCAAATGTCGGGATAACCGCGCAGGAGCTTTCTGGGTATCTCGATATTTCGCCGAACACTCTGCGGACTATGCTGAAGAAAATCCCACAGGACCTGCTGATAACCAACAAGTCCGAAAAGGAGTACCACTATCTGATGAACCTCGGCGAACTGGACAGGATTTGTTCGCGGTAATATTATAGCGCCGTTCGGGGGACGGCGCTTTTTTATTTGCCGACACTAGGACTATTACTAGCTACAATATTCCACAAAGAGAAAATATATAAGTAACCTCTAAAAACCCACAAAAATACAGGCCAATAGAGGGCTTAGCATAATCGGTCAAATATTGACCTGCAAATGATACTTTGAAACAGAAACTTTACCTTGATTGTTACCTTTTACTTGAAAAAGGGCGCAGTTATCCCATATCAGGCAGAGGTTCGTTTTAAGTAACTGTACCTGCAAAAGTTATATACCAGATTGGTGATTCCGATATTCATCCATGCACGTGTAATGCCTATGCTTCTTACTGTTATGCCGTGCATAGCCCCTGTCATAAATCCAAAGATACGTTCAATGCGGCATCTGATTCTGGATTTCCTGCGGTTATTCATTTTCTGCTCTGAGGTCAGCGGAGAGTTGCGAAATCCTTTTTCACAAATTGCTGCCCATTCGTTCCACGGAACTATTCGCTCTATCTGCTCCGGAAATTCTCTTTTCTTCGTCCGTACCTGTAACAGTTCGTCCTCCAGGCTCGATAAACTTATCTGCTTATTCATACTTTTATTATACCATTTTCTGCCATGCAACTGATTTGTTTACTAATCGTGCTTAATTCCTAATTTGTGGGCTTTGTGCGGCGTTGCCCTAAATAAATTGTATTTTGCAATGCATATATGTAAAACTTGCAGAAATTGGTTTTTAATATAAACGACAACTTTTAAAACATAAGAAAAAGACAAATAGCCCTTAAACCCGCTCTTGGTCAGGGTTTAAAGACTATTTGAATTAGTTCCTTTGTTGTCGTTTATTTTCAATGAAAACAATGTTATTCTGTACCTTGGACTACAAAATAAAACGAGAGTAAATTTTAAATCACGTGGCTTTATAGAGCCGTTTTTCGGTTTTTTTCGTTAGTCCTTATCGTTTATTTCCCATTTTATTCTGTTGATTACACGACCTGTCGCGGCGCTCTATCATTTCTGCCCACAGTAGTACTGCGTCCATCGCCGCGGTCTGATTTCCGCAGCAGCAGTGGTCTGCACCCTGCTCGAACTCCGTTATCTCGCGGGAGGAGACTGACTGCGCTTTCCGCAGAATCAGCAGATGCCTGCCCAGACCCGCGCGGCATGCCATTGAATCCCTGCTGCCGCCGATTATCAGGTAGTCCTTGGTCAGCTTGTCGGCAATCGGACGGAGGTCTATGCTCCAGAGTATCTTCGCCAGCCGGTAGACGTTCGTTGTCCCCATGCGGTGGAAATACGTCCGGAAGAACGGCATTCCCTTTCCCTTTTTCGCGGCGTAAAGAATGTTTATCAACCAGCCGAAGCCGTAAAGTACCACATTCAGCAGACCTATCGTCAGCCCGTTCACAAAAGCGTTGTCTGAGAAGTTCATTTTCAGCGCGCCGAACTGCGCAATGCTGACGCACTTAGTCACCCTGTCGTCAAATGCGGACGCTCTCGGCGCGAAGAATCCGCCCAATGACTGCCCCACGAGTATAACGTCATGCAGGTCGAAATATTCCGTGACTGCCATCATCGGCTTTTCCCACTCTATGACCAGCGGAGCGCCGTGCAGCCGGATACACTCTCCCTGCCCCGGCCCCTCGAAAAGGTAAACATCGTAGCCGCGCTCGCGGAGGTACTCGCACTCGCTGAAAAACTCCTCGTAGCTGGAGTCAAACCCGCCGTGCATTACGATAGTTCCCTTCGGCGACTCGGCATTGAATTTCAGCACCGGCATTTCACAACCCTCGTAAGGTACTTTGACAAGCTTTACTATCGGACGTTCTCCGCTGAAAAAATCCGCGTAGTACTGGAAGAAAAGTTCCCGCGCCTTTTTCCATGCGTTCAGCCCGTTCTCGTCCTCCCAGTCAGTGTAGAACTCGGACATGCGGTACAGCGCCGCAGCGTTCTTTATATGCCCCTGTTCCAGTTCGGAATCAGCTCTGTTTTTCAGCACTCCGTAAAAGTCAGCCGCGCTCTTTATCGCAGGACCTATCTCCTTTGCGACTGCAAGGTCGCAGCCGTCCATGTTGACAAGGCGGTTCAGCTGAAAGCTGATTCCCGGGTCGCTGTTGAGTTTATGCATTCCGACCGGAATCTTCATAGGCTTTGTGATGTCGTACTTTTCCATTCTCAGAACCTCTCACTCAAAAACTGCTCTATCTCGGGCAGGTACAGGTCGGGGCGCATGACAAGCCCCATATGTCCGCCGTAGGTCTGCTTTACGACTGGGTCGGTGAAAATATCCACAAGCTTCTGCGAGTCCGCCTTGTCGAACATGTCGTTATCCGGGATAAGAACAAGCACCTTTCCCGCAAGGTAGCCGAAATCGCTCTTCTTGAATCTCTCCAGCCTGGTTATGTCGTTGGTCGCCTGAATGGCGCGCAGGAACATGTATCGGTAGCTTTCGTCCGAGCCGACGCATTCCAGGAACGAGACCGCATAGTTCTTCTCCTCATCAGTTTCGTTCCGGAAGTGCTTCTTGACCGATTCTACAAGTCTTACCCTCAGCTTGTCGAATTTTGTGTTTTTTATGTAGACCTTCATAAGCGGCACGTACAGTTTTTCCTTTTTCATTGATTCAACGTAGGTGGAATCAACGGTCAGCGTGGACACCATTATCAGTCCACCGACCATGTACAGCTTTGCGTAAAGCTGCGCGAGGACTCCCCCGTCGCTGATGCCGACA
>JAGAJA010000012.1 GCA_017829075.1 Oscillospiraceae bacterium
CCACGAGGATATTTCCGGAAAAGTTCAGTATGTGATTATCCGCACCTCTGCGACCACTGAAAATGTACAGAATATCGCAGGAAACACGGTAAATCAGAACTACACCGAAGCCCCTGCAACAGGCGCAGCGAAGCCGGTTGAGGTAAGCTACACCCAGAACGGCGCAGAAATCACCTATACCGAAAACCACGAGGATATCGCCAGAAACGTTCAGAATGTGATTAACCGCACCTCTGCGACCACTGAAAATGTACAGAACATCGCAGGAAACACGGTAAATCAGAACTTCACCGAATCTCCCGCGACAGGCGCAGCGAAGCCGATTGAGGTAAGCTACACCCAGAACGGCGCGGAAATCACCTACACCGAAAACTACGAGGATATCGCCGGAAGCGTTCAAAACATAACAAACCGCAACTCTGCGACCACCGAAAATGTACAGAACATCGCAGGAAACACGGTAAATCAGAACTTCACCGAATCTCCCGCGACAGGCGCAGCGAAACCGGTTGATGTAAGCTACACCCAGAACGGCGCGGAAATCACCTACACCGAAAACCACGAGGATATCGCCGGAAGCGTTCAGAATGTGATTAACCGCACCTCTGCGACTACCGAAAATGTACAGAACATCGCAGGAAACACGGTAAATCAGAACTTCACCGAAGCCCCCGCGACAGGCACAGCAAAGCCGGTTGAGGTAAGCTACAACCCGAACGGCGCGGAGATCAGATACATTGAACGTCCGGATATGGAAAGTCCTGAACAGCCGATGTATGGCAGTCGGGCAGTGGGTAGGGCAGAGCGGTTTTATGGAAAGCGCAGCGTCCGCAGGAACACTTCTTTAGATTCCGAGGAACGCAGCAAGTCAATAGAGCGTGGCAGAATAATCCCTGCGGAGGTATCCTCGGGTATTTCTCTTGTAGGCGGGAAATTCGTTGCCGGGACTGCGCCTGTCGAACTGATAAAGAACGAATCTGTTCCGAAATCCGATCAGGAGATCAGTTATCGCGCAGATCCTGAAATATTCCGCAGCGAGCAGAGAACGGGTAAGAATTCAGCTTCCAGCGTTACAGGTTCATACAGGGATAAGCTGGACAGCAGAACTCTCGAAACTCTGGACAGAATTATCAGTCAAGCTCGTTCTTCAGAAGCTGATGTAGTTACACAAATTTCAGAAGCCGAACCGGGTAAGAGCAAGAGCAGTACCATTTTCAAGTCCTCAGGGATTTCTGTTCCCGACATGGAACTAACTTTTGTGGAGGAAACTCCAGAAGAGCCGGCAGGCTCGATGGTTTCCGCGGCAGTTTTACCTCGTTCTGTCGGCGGCGCGGAAATGAGGATACTTCTTGGGCAGCTCAGAAACGCGGCAAAGCTGAAATCCGCTCTGAAGCCTGATCAGAACAAGGCGCAGCATATATCAAGGCTCATAAGAAGCGTTGAGGAACAGGAAGCGGTACAGCGCGGTGAAATGACCTTTTCAAAGAACAGCTATTCTTTCCGAACGATAGATGACGGCGACAACATGGTAATGCTGATACCGCCGGCTGAAGCGGACAGATACGCAGCCGAAAGCGGCTATGCCCGTCAGCTCCCGCCGATAGAATACAAGCAGAGCGAAGAACAGGGGCAGACGGAACAGCCTGCGAAAAAGCCTAAGGTAATAAACAACTCCCAGTCAACCGTTCAGTCTGTGAGAACGGCGGTTTCAGGCGGGTTTGAGAATATGACCCGCGAGGAGATCAACAAGCTTGCCGACATGGTTTACAATCAGATACAGACAAGGGTAATGAGAGAACGCAGACGCATAGGAATGTGAGGTGACAGCCATGCTGGGAATGTCCAAAGCCCAGATAAAGGTGCTTGACGGCGCAAAGAGCAAACTTTTCAAGGTTTCCGCGGCAATAAGCGGAGCCGGAGTTGTTCCCTGCGTGTTCAATCCGTCAGATTTTTCCATAGAGCGCTCGGTAAATTACGCGCAGCATAAAATTCCGGGAACAGACCGCCCGGTGCTTCAGTACATAAGCGGAGATGCAGAGGTCATGCACTTTAGTCTGCTTTTTGACACATACAGCGCTGGAGTTGGTTCTGCGCAGCCGGGAATAATCGCCTCGACAGCGGCTCCCGACGCTCAAAAAGCAGATGTCAGAATGTACACTGAACCTTTGATGAAGCTCACAACAGTTAATTCTGATACCCACACCCCAAGTCTTGTGGAGTTCGTATGGGGCTCAATCAGCTTCAAGGGATATATTCAGTCAATTGCCCAGCGGTTTACGATGTTCAATATGTTCGGAAAACCGGTTCGCGCAACCGTGGATATCACCCTGATCTCCAATAAAGAGGACAACAACGTGAGAAATTCCCCGGATAGAACAAAGGCGCGCACCATTTCCGAAGGCGACAGGCTTTACGCCTTTGCTTATGCGGAGTACGGTGACTGCGCCGAGTGGCGAAGAATTGCCGATGAAAACAATATCGACAATCCGCGGCGGCTCGAATCGGGCAAAGATATTGTCATACCTCCGATTTTATAAAGGATTTCTGATGAAAGGAGGCGGGAGTATTGGCATTCAATGCAGACAATTGCAAAAATCCGCAGTGCAAGGTAATTGTTGACGGTTCGGAGCTAAAAAGCAGCACCTATTACATCGAGGCTGTGAATGTACAGGTTTCCGCGTCCTCAAGAGCCAATAGCTGCGATGTGACTATCGTAGCGGATTACAACTATAAAAATAGCTGCATAGACGATAGTTTGCTGAAAAAGGTTACCGCCGGAAAAAAAGTCAGGATCGAAATGGGATACAGCCTTACAAGACCTGTTTTTATGGGGTATATTAATTCCGTTTCGGTGAGCTATTCAGAGGGAGGCGTGGAGGTTTCTTTCTCCTGCCTGGACGCAAGAGGAATGCTTATGGGCAATGTTTCATGGCAGACCTATGAGAATGAGAGCATCAGTCAGGTAATCAAAAAGATACTTCAACCCCTCAGCGCCTATACGACAGGAGTCGTTGTGAATGTTCCCGGAGCGGCGGACAAGGAAAATCCGCTGGCCCAGAACAATCTGGACGATTATCAGTATATATGTCAGCTTGCAACGCTGACCGGAAGCTCCTTTTGTATGCCGAGCACCAAGCTGAAATTCGTGAAGAACGTATATAAATCGGGATCACGTCAGGGCACCTATAAATGGGGACGCGACCTGCTCAGCTTTGAGAGGAACGTTGAACTGGCGGAGCAGCTTGGCTCAGTCACGGTGTCGGGTAATTCCCCAGAAAACATCAAGGAGTTTTCTGCAACTGCAAAGCCGCCCTCCGGAAGCGGAAAGACGGGCGCCCAGCTAAATTCCCTTGTAAAGGGAAAGGAGCGGGAGGTAACAAGCTTCGCTGTAAAAAACCAGAATGAAGCCAAGACTTACGCCGACTCCATGATGTTTGATTCAGCGATGAAGTTATGTACAGGAACCGCCCGCGTGGTTGGCAACGCAAATCTCGTCCCCGGCGGAAAGATCAAGTTTGATGGACTTGATCCCGAACTGAACGGCGATTATTCCATAACCTCGCTGACGCACAGCTTCAGCACAGCAGGCTTTCTGACTACGATAGGCTTTGCAAAAACAACAGCGTAAATAACCGGAGGTGAACAGCATTGGCAGGGCTTTTTGAAGCAATGAATCCGCAGACCAGTAATTCAATGGAGAAAAGCTCCGTCAGAACCGGGCTTTCCCTCGCTAAAATAACCAACATCAAAGACCCGAAAAACCTCGGCAGAGTTAAATGCGCATACATCACCAGTGATAAGGACGCTGGCGAAACCGGTTGGATCTTCTGTCTGACAATGTTCGGAGGGAATGGCTATGGCGCCTGTTTTCACCCGAATGTCGGAGATGTGGTTGCTCTGGCGTATGAAAACGGAGATATCCACCGTCCGTTTGTTATCGGCAGCCTTTGGGCGGGCAATTCAAAACCTCCTGTTTCGGTCAAGGACGGTAAGAACGAGGAGTATCAATTCATTACCCCGAACAAATCCTTTGTGGATTTTATAGATAAACAGGGCAAGGAAAAGATCACGGTTTCCACCCCGAAAAACCGGCAGGTTGTCCTTGATGATGAGAAACAGGAAATGACCATCTCCGATGGAAAGACTTCGCTGAAGATCAGCGAAAAAAACGGCACGACGGAGCTGAAATGCGACAAAAAGCTTACCATTAAGGTGGGCACCGGAGTTACGATCGAGTGCGACGGAACTTCCGGCGCAGTAAAAATAAAGGCAAACAAGGAAATCAACATTTCCGCAGCACAGATCAGTGAAAAGGCAAGCGGAACGCTTGAAATGTCCGGAAACGGATCAGCTACATTAAAGAGCAGCGGAGTGCTTACTGTGAAAGGCTCTATGACCAAGATAAATTGATTTTGACAACGGAGGGACAGATATGTCGGATAACAAGAGCTTTATGGGCAGGGGATTCAAGTTCCCTTTTAGCGTTGATCCCTCCACAAACCGCATAGCGATGAGCAGCGCGGAGGAAGATATAGAGGAAGCGATAAAGATAATCCTTCGAACAAATGTCGGAGAGAGAGTCATGCTTCCTGAGTTTGGAACGGCTGCCGGGGATTTTGTATTCTCGGATAACCGCGCCGAAAGGATCGCGGCTCTGGAAAGCAGCGTTAAAGATGCGTTGGAGCACTGGGAGCCTCGTATCACTGATATTGATGTTGAAGCGGATTCTGCTGCCGGCACTAAAAATGTGGTAGAGATCAATATCCGCTATACTGTGAGAATGACAAATAACCAGTTCAACATGGTTTACCCGTTCTACATGATGGAGGGAGAGGGCAGATGATTACACCAAAGCTTGACAGCAGACGCGTGAGTGATATCATTGCTGAAATTAAGCGCAAAAGTGAAAGCTACACTCCCGAATGGAGATTTGACCCGGAAAGACCCGACGGCGGAGCTGCACTTGCGCAGATCTTTTCGGAAATGTTCTTTGAAACCATTGACAGATACAACCGTTTTCCGGATAAGTGCTACCTTGAGTTCCTCAATATGCTTGGAGTGAGCGCCGGTGCGGTTTCTCCGGCTGTCGGCATGGTGAGCGCCGAAATGGTAGACGGCGTACAGCAGAATGTCTACATCAAAAAGGGAACAAGGCTTTTTACCGATATCAGCGGCGATGACGGCGAGGATATCCGGGTCGTTTTTGAAACAGCTTCGGGATTTTACGCTGTTCCCGCAGAAATAAAGGCGATCTACATGACAGATCACGAGCGGGATATAATTACCCGAACTGATCTGTCCGGCGCGGACGCGTATCCGCTCTCCCTGTTCAGACCTGATGAAAAGAAAAATCTTGAGCGGCACTGCTTCGCTGCGGCGCATTCTGCGGTGCTCAAAATCAATGGCACTGCGGAGATACGGGTTCGGCTCCTGAATAATGCAATGAGCTACCAGAATGAAGCCATTGCCGAGAAGCTGTGCGACAAGTCCTTTGCAAAGTGGAGCTACATTTCAGCAGAGGGCAGAGTATCTCTCACCGCTCATCTGAGGCAGGGATATATCGCGCTGCTTAAAGACTCGCTTAAACCTCTGGAGCTTACAGACGGCAATGGTTCGGCTGATTCGGAGGAGCTTAACTGCTGGATATTCTGCGAGATGAACAGCGCCGGCGGCGCGGACGATATAACGGTTGACGAGATATCAGTAAGCTCAGCCAGCACAGACGATGAGCTTCATCATGGTATTCTTCCGGACAGTCTTTTTGCCAACGACACAGAGCTTAACAGCGAAAGATGCGGCTGCTGCTTCGGCAGAGAACCGTCCGCATATGATTCTTTCTATATCTCATGCGGCGAGGTATTCAGCAAGAAGGGCGCCGATATAACCGCCGAGTTTTCTCTCGACACCATTGTTTATCAGGACAGCAGCCTGTCGGAAAACAGCCTTGATTTTAACCAGAAGCTGGTAGTTGACAAGGAGGACGCAAAGGCTACTCCCTTTGACAATATATTCGTTTCTGAGATCATATGGGAATACTGGAATGGGTACGGCTGGGCAAGGCTTGAGGTTTCTGGAGATGTGAACCCGTTTTCCTGCGAGGAGCAGACCTCGAAAAAGAGCATTCGCTTTGTCTGCCCGGAGGACATGGAGATCTCCATGCAGAATGCCCATGAGGGCTATTGGATAAGGGCAAGGATAATCTCCGTAGAGAACAGGTACAGCACCCGCGGCAGATGGCTCATTCCGCTGCTGAAAAGTCTTGTACTGCGTTATGACTATGGAACGAAGTTCCTGCCGGCGGAGTTGATCCAGACAACGAACAACTGTTCCTCTAAGAGCTATACCGCAGGAATGGGCGCATCAGGAATGAACCTCTACTCCCATATGCCGGAGCAGCATCACGCGGTTTATATGCTGTTTGACAAGCCGCCAGTGGGCTATCCTGTCAATCTGTATATGGATCTGGCAGGCAGCACCGACCCGGACAGGATCTTGTCTTTCCAGCACCTGACGGGTGACGGTGGAGGAAGAACCAACTGGGTGGAGCTTAAAACAAACGACCGTACCGAGGGACTTAGCAGAAGCGGAATAGTATCCATGTTCTGCCCGAATGATTTCTCCGAGGAGGAGCTTTTCGGAGAGCGGGGATACTGGATAAGGATAGTAAACCGCAGCATGGATTTCGGCAGACAGGACGAAGCGCCGCAGCTTCTTGGAATAACCAAAAATGCGGTGGATATCGTTCAGAAGCAGAGCGTGAACGACGAACGGCATGATATATTTGCCGGAAAGCCGGATCAGAGCTTTAAGCTTTCCGGAAGTCCGATAACAGGCTGCGAGCTGTGGATAAACGAGCTTGCAGAAACGCCTCTCTCGGAGCTGAAGGAGCTTCAGCAGCGCGATAAGAATGCAGTCCGTGCTGTTCTGTCCGATGACGGACAGATAAGCGAATTCTGGGTGCGCTGGGAGGCGCGGGATACACTGGTTAAATCCTCGGCTGACGACCGCCATTATGAATTGGATCACCAGACCGGAACGGTGCGCTTCGGCAACGGGATAAACGGTAAAATCCCCGCATATCACGGACTGACAGAAGCAAGCTGTAATTATTCCTTCGGCGGCGGCACTTCCGGAAATCTTCCGGCGGGGTCTATCGACGGGCCTATTGTCGGAATTCCCTTTGTGGAAAGAATGACGAATTTCCGTCCCACCTGCGGAGGCAGCGGTATTCAGAGCATAGACACTATCCGAAAAATCGGAACAAAAAGCCTTCAGCACCGCGGACGCGCTGTAACAGCGCAGGATTATGAAACCCTTATCCTTGAGGAATTTACCGAGGTGCGGGAGGTGCGGTGCTTTGCGGACAGAAACGCGTCCTGTGAAACTGAGAACGGCTGCGTTACAGTAGTTATCATGCCGTATGATTACGGCGACAGCGTGTATTGCAACGCTCTCTGCCGCAGAATATTTGATTTTATTTCGCGGCGAAGCTCGCTGGAGCTTACAGCCGGAGGAAGGCTGAGCGTGATTCCGGCGGGAGTAATGCGGATAAGCTGCGAGATAACTCTGAAGCTTGACGATTACGAGTATGCTGCCGAGGCGGAGCAGAGTGCGGAAGCGGCGGTAAGAGATCTTCTGAACGGAACTTCCGGAGGAGAAAGAATTGGCTGTATGCCGGGCAGCAAAGACATCATCGCAGCGCTGCGCCGGGTAGAGCACATTTCCTATGTTTCCGGAATAATGCTGATAGGAGAATACTACCGGGGTACCGAAAAGGTTACTGTACCTCTCGCTGACACCGAGCAGTACAAGTATTTCGTTTCCGCAAGCGGCACACATATGATCAACTTTTAAGTATAAGGAGAATGCCTGTGATAAGACTTCCAGATCTTGACGACCAGAAATACAGTGATATAGTGGAAGCTGCAAAAAGGCGTATCCCTGTCATATTTCCCGAATGGACAGATTTTAACGAGCATGATCCGGGAATAACTGTTATTGAGGTCTTTGCGTGGCTCAAGGAGATGCAGCAGTATTATCTGAACAAGATCTCCGATAAGAGCCGTTCTGATATGTTCCGGCTGCTGGGAATCGATATGCAGAAAACTGCTCCATCTTCGGTTTCAGTGAGCTTTGACGGCGCTGCTCCGGAGCGGATTCCTATCGGGGTTCGGCTTAGGACAGCAGACGGAATCGAGTTCGTGAACGATGAGGAATTTATCCGTCCGGAATTCAGCATTGAAAGAGTTTTTCTTGAAAATGAGAATTCGGCAATGGATATAACCGATCTGGTCAGCGACTCAGACAGCAGTTTTTATCCGTTCGGAAGCCGTCTTTTTTCCGGCAGGCGGGCATTGTACATCGGGCTTTCCTGCCCGTGTGAAAGAGCAGAGCTGCTTTTTGACATCGTGGACAGACTTCCGGTGAAGAGGTCGCTCCCTTCAGAAAGCTCTGAACCACCCCGCGGCATCGTTTGGGAATACAGCACAAGAAGCGGGTTCAAACCATGCTCCTGCGTAAAGGACGATACCTTTGCCCTTTCTTTCAGCGGAGGGATCACCCTTGAACAGGGTTCGGATTTCGCGGCGGACGACAACGGCGGAAAAATGCCGGATCTTTGCTGGATAAGAGCGCGTCTTACCGACAGTGGTTGCGAGGATATGCCTCAGCTCAAGAGGATAGGCTGCGGCGGAATGAAGCTTGTACAGAAAAAGCGTCTTGCAGCGTCCGGGGACTATGTTTCCGACGGAAAATCTCCGATAGCTGTAAGGGATATGCTCGCAAGGGAAGGGCAGTGCCTTGTTTTTGTCAGGGACAGTTTCGGCTGGATGGCTGATGAAAACGCAGAGGTATCACAAACCGGGTACGGAGCAGATGTCAAGCTTTCCGATAACGCAGAGTTAAGCGATGACGGCGCAGCAAATGTAAGAGTCGTCCGGTTCGAGGAGGGCTTCGGAAGAAGCAGAATGTTCTTTTCCTCCGACGGACTTCCCTGTCAGCGGATAGCATTTGACGCAGAGGACAGCGTATTATGCGGCGAGCTAAGAATAATGGTGCTGGACAGAGCCAGCGCGGAAGAACCCAGATGGAGGGAGTATTTCTATACCGACAGATTATCCGCAGCCGGACCTTACGACCGCTGCTTTGGGTATGACGCTGAGCGGCGGGAGATAGTTTTCGGTGACAACGAGCATGGAGAAGTTCCTCCTTCGGGAAATGATAACATTATTGTTTTCGGCTGCTCTGTAACTAAGGGCGCTGCCGGAAACGTGATTTCCGGGAATATAACGTCGCTTGATTTCCTCGAAGAAGAGTACAGGCTCATTCAGAACGCCGACAGCTCCGGCGGAGCGGACAACGAAACGCTTCATCACGCGCTGGGACGCGTCCGGGAGCTCCTGAATGAAAGCTCGCGGGCGGTCACGGCGGAGGATTACCGTGCGGCTGCGATGAAAACCCCCGGAATAAGGATAGCTGACGCGGCTGCGATACCGTTCTTTGACGAGCAGAGCAGCGTAGTATCCGAGGACAAAGCGCCCAACAGCGTTTCGCTGGTGGTTATTCCATACAGCGCGGAGCGCTTTCCAGTTCCGGACGAAAGATTTATTACAGCGGTGCAAAGACATGCTGAGAATTACCGCCTGATAACAACAAATCTGAAGGTGATACCTCCGGTTTATATCCGGATAGATATTTCTGCGGAGCTTATCTGCGGAACAAGGGAAGTACAGCAGGTGGTGAGCCGTGTTGGAAAGGAGCTTGAACAGACCCTTTCTGTATACGGCGCGGACGGCAGAACACGGTTCGGCGCTCCGGTGTCCGAGGAAAGCCTGATCGCGCAGATCTGTTCCGTTGACGGAGTACTCTCTGTGAAGAATATCCGGATCTCTGCTGATAATACGGCGTGCAGCCGCGACAGATACGGAAAGATCATAATTCCTCCCAACGCTGTGGCGTATTGCGGCGATGTGAATATTACGGTTGCAGAATCCTGATGAGGGGTGAGATAAATGAACAACAGCAGGCTCTATATAACGCTCAACCGCGCTTCTGAGTGGAGCCGCGGACTGCTCTGCGGACTGAAGCTTCAGGGAAACAGCGTGGTCTTTGATGATGAAGGCGGTTCCTTTGCTTCATTGATAACCGGCTCAGTGGACTCGGCGGAGCATAACTTCTGCTGGAAAAACCTGCTCGCGGATATAGAAATTCCTGAAAGCATGATAATGCGCATATATGCTTATACAGCGGACTCAACGCTTTGCAGCATTGATGATTCTGCTGCGGAGCTTGACAGCTATCTTGCGGACAAAACAGTTTCCGCAGAGGAGAAGCTGAAAAAGCTGGAGCCGATGTTCAAGCTTATTGGCACAGGAACGTCCGATTGTCCGGTGAATATGCGCGGAAGATATATCTGGATAAAGCTTGAGTTTGTGGCGCTGGAGGAGCGCGGAATGAAGCTGAATAAGCTGAAGCTGCTCCTGAAAAGCGAGAGCATTATGGACTATCTCCCGGAGGTATACCGCGCCGAGGACGGCGAAAACGGCTTTATGTCGCGATATATTTCCATATTTGACAGCATATTCTTTGATATGGACGATAAAATAGCCGCGCTTGATGAGGGCTTTGACTATCGTTCCGCCGATGGTGTTATGCTGAGATACCTTGCGGAGTGGCTCGACATAGACGACACCGCTTATCTGTCCGACGAGGAGCTTCGAAAGAAAATAAGCGCCGCGCCGGAGGAATACCGGGCGCTAGGCACAAAACGCGGTCTGTCCGACTGGATAGAAAACGAATACGGCGTGAAGCCGAATATCATCGAGTATTACAATGTGAGAAAGATGGTATATGAGGGCAGGGACAGGGAATGTTACCGCAGGCTTTTCGGCGTCAATCCTTACAGCTTCTTCATTCTACTGCCGGAAACCGTGTTTCAAAACACGCACGAGGCGAACATTTTCATGGAAAAGCTGCGAAAACGAGTCCCGGCATACACTCAGCCACAGGTGGTATTAACAAGGCAGAGTGTGATACTTGAAAATCACACCTATCTCGGAGTAAATACAGTGATAAGCGGCTATTCCGAGGCAGGAGCAGATACAGGAAACAGAATATCCCACGATTTGATTTTAGGAGGAAACAACAATGAATAATAACAAATATTTTCCGCTTGAAAGAAACAGGTATTTCTATGGGAAAATGCTTACAGCGCGGGATTTTGAGATAGAGCAGCGTTATTTCAACAACAAGCGCAGGCTCATTAACCGTACTATTCTCGGCGTGGGAGTTGTCTGCGGACTGGGAGTTTATCAGAATGATGACTCTTCCTTTTCAGTGGAAACGGGAATGGCTCTCGACTATCTCGGCAGAGAGATAGTTGTGCCTGCTCCGGTAATAAGAAAGCTCCAGATGGTCGAGGGCGCTGAAAGCCTTGAGAAGTCGGATCAGGCTTATCTCTGCCTCAGCTATTCTCAGGACGACCGCGAGCCGGTAAACAGCATCGGCGCTGCGGACTCCCAGAGCGAGCAGTACAATAAGATCGACGAGGGCTTCAGACTGTATCTCAGCACTGACGCTCCGGACGCAGCCGAGATATACGGAGGCGCAGGAATAAATTCCGTTTCAACAGTATACAGCTCCCACGGTCTGCGTATAATTCGTATAGTACCGCGTTTAGCGATCTCCGGGGACGAACTGACCGTTAAATTTGTCGTTCTCAAGGGAATAGACAGTCACCCGGTTTCCTTTACATACAGCTTTGAGTCGGAGTATTTCAAGCAGGGTGATTCCGACAAGAACGTAAAGTTCACCTTCACCGAGGACAAAAACCTCAAAAAGGACGTGTTCAATATCGAATACACCCTCAGAACGGCGCACGTTTCTGAGATGGCGGTAACTCTCGGAGAGGGCAAGGCTTCCATTTCTGTTCAGATGGGCGATTTCACTGATGTTACAGATATTTCTGACAATCCGGAGGTTTATCTCTGCGGTACAGAGGAGAGCCTTTCCGTAATGCGCGATACCAGAATGAGCACTCTCGAAAAGCACATCGGAGGAGAAAACACCCCGATCTATCTGGCAAAGATAGACTGCATGAATATCGGTACAGGATATATCATTCGTCATATCACACCGCTGCCCTTTGGACAGAGGATCTCCAACGGCGTGGATTATTCCAGAACTGTTGAAGCTGCCGCCGCAGCGCCTGTTGAAGTGAGCGGCGCTCCGGTACTTACCAAGAGCGACAACTTCCTCCGGGGCGGAGTTTCTACCGAGGTGGAAACCCTTGAATACTGGCAGAAGCCGCAGGTAAGCGCTTCTTACAGCCAGCGGAACAAGAGCTTAAATTTCCGTTTCGGCATTCCCTCCAGCGAGGCTTATGATTATGCCACTGCCTCCGGAGTTATAGATATTCCGATTTCAGGCGCTATCCGGGTAAATGCGCGCTTTGCGTCTGCGGAGATATCCCACACGCTTGGCATAGGCGATGTAAGCGTAACAGCTTCTGTTGAATTCGGCGAGGGCGAGGATCGCCGGCTGCTTTTCGGAAACGGAGAGATTTTTGCAACCAAAACTGAGAGCAAGTCGATCCCGAAGATAGATACAGCGGTAATTCTATATCCGGAAAGAGGAACGTTCAAGGTCGGAGTAATGCTCAGCGATTATGTTGAGGGTCATTCCATAAGAATTCGCTGGTTCGCATATAAGCCGACAAGGGACACAGCGCTTATGCGGACAAAGGACAATGTTGTTATCAGAATAACTCCGGACATTCAGAAGCTGAAGCCCCTTGAGCGGATACGCTTCAAGGCTGAGGTTGAGGGCTCTGCTGACAAGGGAGTTATCTGGTCGGTAAAGGACGCCGACGGCGGAAATATCGACGACAACGGACTTTATCAGGCGCCGTCCGCACCGGGAACCTATGAGATCAGCGCAGTCAGCGCCTCAGACTCCGAAAGCCGGACATCAGCGTTTGTTATCGTCGGGGAATAAGCATTATATAATGATCAGATCTTATTGCAGGGGGGACAGCAATGCAGGCTCTTTTGAACAGCGGAAGATACAAGGTTGTGGAGGTACTGTACTCTGATCCCTGCTATGATCTGTGTCTTTGTACCGATATCATGGTAAACACCAGCGATATGGTTATAGTCAATACCTACAAGGACAGACAGATCATTCATGAGTATCTTCCGGTTTTCTATGCGCTCAATATGAACAGGATAAAGGATTTCCGCGAGCTGATAACCTCAGACGGAAGCATTTCGGTGGTATTTACCTATCATCGCGGAGTCCCGTTCAGCGAATTTTACAAAAAGAAAAAGGGTTCAAAGCCGGATTATTATAAATCTGTTTCGATAGCCGGAAAACTGCTGAAAGACGCGCTTGAGCTTGATCTTGCTGATGACAGGATCGCTGCCTGCGCTCTTGCAGAGGAAAACATCATGATAGACGAAACGGGCAGAGATGTCGGAATGAACTGCCGTATTGATCCGAATGTGAAGCCGGAGGAAGGCTTCAGAGGAAAAAGACTCGGAGAACTGCTGCGGAAAATGTTCCCGGAGGACAGATATCTTCCCGCCGAAATAAGGCAGTTTATATTAGAACTCGGTAACGGAAAGTATCCGACCTGCACGGCGGTTTATTCCCGATGGCGCGAGATAATTGACAGCGCCGAGCAGACGAGAAAGGAATACGAGAAGGAAACCTTTACTCAGTATCTGTTCCGCAGAGCAAAGGAGAAAAAACAACAAAGAAACCGCTAAAAACTAAATGGAGGCAGACTCGATGATAAAGAAAACAGTCAGCTTTATAATTATACTTCTGGCGTACCTGATAATCGGAGCCGCGGTGCTTATCGGAACGGGAAATTTCGGGTACGACTTTACAGATACAACGGACGATGAGATTAAATATTCCTATGCCCTTGACCGTGCCGGAGATGTGTATTACGCTGCGGACGCTGCCGAGGAGAAATTCCTTGTGTCTGTTGACTCCTCAGGAAAAAAGCTGTTTGAAAAGAATCTGGACAGTGAGATCTTCGGAGATGTTTTCTATGTTGACAGCATTTATGTCGAGCATGATAAGAATATTTATATCTCGGTTTTCGGATATGACTATGATACGGGTATCATAACAGATGTTTCCGTACATAAATTCTACGAGGACGGCAGCTACGCGCAGAAGATATTCTTCTCTGAGGTAAACGTATATCCGAATTCCCGCGCTAAGATCATTTCTTCGTTCACCGAGGACGATTCCGGAGTATATTTTGCATTACTGACTGACGGCAAGGCAGAGCTTTTCACTTGCAAGAAGAACAACTCCGAGCCTGTTGAAAAGGTTGGAGAATTTACGGTTGACGTTCCGGTTTATGGATTTGCGGCGATCTCCTCCAAAAGCATTGCCGTGGGAACAAAGGGCGGTATAAAGATTTTCAGCCCTGACGGATCACGTTTTCTCAGCGACAGCAGCGGTGCGGTTTTCGACCGGTTCTGGAACGGAATTAATTCCACCTATGTAATGGATTCCGTCAGCGGAAATATCTATACGATTTCGCAGGATTATTCCATGGCTTCTGTCCTCAGCGGCAAAAAGATCATCAATGCCGAGGACGGTCTGTCTGTTTCGGATATGGACGACATAGCGGTAAGTATTACCGGAAATATTCTGGGAACAGTCCGCAGCGAAAATGTCCGCATTTATGCCGGAAGCTTTTCGCTCATGTCGGAGATCACCGTTGACAGTACGGATATGAGCTCCATGGTCAATGCGATACTTGCGGATCTGGCTGTTCTGGCGGCGGTCATTCTGATGACTATTCTCACATGGGATTTCTTTTGCAGTATCCTCAAGATGCGCTTGTCTATACTGCTCAGACAGTCGCTGCTCATAATCATGGCGATAGTTGTCATGCTTTATTCGCTGTCTTATTTCGTTATAGTTCCTCAGGTGGAGCAGATAATCCTTGAAAACTACAAGCACGAGGCAGAGCTTGTTGCAAATACGCTTGAAGCCAGCATAAGCGGATATGTTTCCGCCGGAGAAAAGGTTGACTATGAAGCATATACCTTATTCCTTGAAGAGTACGGCAGCGCTGCGGCTGCTTCGGAAATACCTGAGGATTATTCCCAGACTGTCCGGAAGCCAGCAGTGGATCTAATTGAAAACCGTTCAGGGAAAATGACGGTTATTGCCTCCGGAGAACTTTATCCATTCGGTTATCCTGCGGATATGCTGTTGTACGACTATGATCTGACAGAAGTCGCAGAGAAAATGACGGGAGATGAGGAATTCCTTATCAGCTCGCGCCCAGATGGGCAAAGGCTTTACCTCCTGCGCAGAATAACTCTCCCGATGTCCGGCAATGACGCATATATCTTTGTCGGAAGTGAGATCAACGAGCTTTCCGGCGCCAGCGCCAGCATAAAGAATACCCTTAATATGTTCTTGATACTTGGCGGAGCCATTCTTGCGGCGGTATTCATGCTGATCGAGAGCATAACCTCGCACTCCGTCAGAAAGCTGAAGCGTTCTGTTGACAGGATCGCCAGCGGCGAATACACCGCTCCGGTGGACATAAGATCCGGCGATGAGGTCGAGGAGCTTTCATATTCCGTCAAGGATCTCGCGCACCATATCATTGACAAGACCACCAGCCTTGAGCGGCTAAATAACTCATATTATCGTTTCGTTCCGCAGAGCTTCCTTACGACTCTCGGAGAGAATAAGATAGAAAAGGTAGGAAAGTCGCTGCACGCTAAAAAGCACATGGCGGTGCTGTTCCTCAGATTTGATTTCTCCCAGCCGCTCTCCGGCATGGAGGCTCAGGACATCTTCAGCAACATAAATTCTGTTTATGAGCATATCATGCCCATAATCGACATGAACGGAGGAACAGGCTATAACTTCCTGTTCAACGGACTTAGCGCGATATTCCCGGAAAGCACGGAAAGCGCGCTTCAGGCGGCTATCAGGATAAGAGAAACGATAAACTCATACAACGACATACAGCGTTCCCGGAACAAGCGTACCGCCGAGGTGCGTATAGTTATCAGCGAGGGCGAGGTTCTTCTCGGATTTATCGGTGATGACAAACGAATGGAGCCAACTGTGGTTTCCACCGCGATCAACGAGTCAGAGGAGATCGAAAAGATCCTTTCGGACAGCGGATTGTATATTGTATGTACAGAAAGCGCATTCCGTTCGCTGCCTGAGAACAAATACAGAAACCGCTGCATAGGAAGCTTTGTCACCGCCGAGGGAGCGCGGGTGCTCTACGATATGTTTGACAGTGATCCCTACACGATGATAAAGCTCAAGGAGCAGTTCATGATGAAATTTGAGCTTGGCGTGAACCTGTTCAAGAAGCAGGATTTCGTGAACGCGCGAAACGTGTTCATGGATATCGCCAAATACGCGGCGGACGACGGCGTTTCGAGGAATTATCTGTATCTTTCCGAGCGCAATATCTCCGCAGAAAAGAAGCAGCTTACCTACACTGTATATTCCGACGGCGGACAGGAACTATGACCGGCAGCGTCAATTATGTAAGGAAAGGATCTTATCTGTATGATAAATAAGATTTTCAGCGTTTTCAGAATGCTGGGACGTGTGCTGAAAAACCTGTTCCTTAGGCCATTCAGGACGGTTTATTCAAGAGTAAAATACTTCTTCAGCGCAGGCCGTCTTGTCAGCGCTGTGCCGGGAGCCGCAAAGAAGCTTCCGAAAATAATCAAGACAAAGCCGGAAAAGCGTGAGGACTACTTCGATTGGGGCGGGTTCTATATTGCAAAGTCCCTTGTCCTGCTGATTGTTGTTATCCTCATTGCAGTTCCGCTGCTTTACATATTTCTTCTGCACCCGCTGCTTACAAGCTGGTTCTGGGTGAAAGACTTCACGGTTGATGACGCAGGGCTTTCCTCCTACTCCGGCAGAGTGTGCATATATTACGACAGCGAACACACCGAGCTGAAGTTCACCGGTCGTCTAAAGGACGGAAAGGCGATAGAAAGCGGCGAGGAATACTACGAGAACGGAAGAAACAAGTACATCGGTGAATACGTTGATGGATTATACGAGGGCGACGGAATACTGTATTACGATGACGGCGCTGTGATGTACCGTGGAGATTTCTCCGGCGGCAGGTATAACGGCATCGGAGAATACACCGATGAGAACGGAGATCTGTACAGCGGAACCTTTGAAAAGGGAAAGCTGAACGGCAGCGGAACACTCACCACCAAAGGCGTACTGTATTATGACGGCGGCTTTGTTGACGGAGTTATAAACGGCGAGGGAAAGGTACTCTATGCGGACGGAACGGTCAGATATTCCGGCACTTTCAGCAATGGACTTCTGAACGGAAATGCTCTTGAATATTACCCTAATGGGATGCTAAAATACAACGGCGGCTTTACCGCAGAACTTTATAACGGAAACGGCGTATTGTATTACGAATCCGGAAAGAAGCTGTATTCCGGCGGGTTCGATATGGGGAAGTATTCCGGCAGCGGCACTTTGTATGGAGCTGACGGAGCTAAGCTTTATTCCGGAGAATTTGAGGAGGGTGTTTACAGCGGCAGCGGAACGCTTTACGGAAATGACGGCAGCGTTACCGTCGGAAGCTTTGCGGGCGGCGAGATAGTCGGAGCGGCGGAGCGTTCCTTTGCAAGCGGAAGAAAATACGAGGGCTGTTTTGCCGACGGACTGATGAACGGCAGTGGAACGCTTTCCGAGGTGACTGGAGAGAGTATCTATACCGGTGCGTTTCTTGACGATGATGTTGATTATCGCAGTATCATCGGCGCAGAGCCCAATAAGGTCAAGGAAGCGATGCCAAGCCTTGTGCAGACAGTTGACAGCGATTGCTTCTATCTAAAGGACAGCAGCTACGGGATCGCTTTGAAATGCAGCTTCGCCACAGCGGACAGCCCGGCGGCGGTAAAAGAAGCATTCGTTCGTCCTATAAGCGGAACAGTTCAGATAATACGCTCCGCAAAGGACATAAACGCGCCATCTGCTCTGTCAGTTGAAACAACCGAAAGCGCTTATCTTCCGAACTGGGCGGCGAGCGAATTCGGAATAAACAGCGGCAGCGTGAAATGCTATGCGGCATATTATGACGGTCTTACCGTTTATTACTGGACTGACATCGTATCAGGAACATTACTGCTTAAATCAGCGGATGTTTCATCAAATACATCAGGCGGAGCAGGCTCTTCCGTGGACGGAGTATCCGGACAGGGGCTTACTTCGGAAGAGATAATTGATCTGTTTAAAGAACTTGGGCTTGATATTAATGACTTTTCCAGTCTTGGATTTGAAGCAGAGTAATTTCAACAAGGAGGGGCGCAGATGAATAAAAAAGCAATAGCGGTATGCTCGGCAGCGTTTGTATTTATTTTTGCTGCGGAAAGCTCCTCCGCATTCACTCTGTATTCCGAGGGGAAGAGCGCCGCGTTTATTGCAGAAAACTATACCGAGGATCTCCGTCAGCTAAATACCGGGCTGTACGAAGCAGTAAAGGTTTACTCCACTGCACCTGAGGAGGCGCCAGAGGAAACTGCGTCTGAGGAAAGCTCCGACGCAGAAAGCAGCGCACCCCAGCCTGAGGCGGAAAAGCCAGACACGGCGGGACTTTATACCGGACTTCTTGACCTCACGCAGGAATATCACTTAAAATCATCTGAAGCCGGAAAAGAGCTTGCCGGAAAGCTCATGGACTATGATATCTGCCTAAAAAAGCTGAAAATTCTTATCAGCAGATACGACGCGAGAAAAGAGAACGCGGAAAGGCTATCAAGGCTTGCGCTGACCGGAGAGTGCGACTCAAAGGAGGCGTCAGACGCAAAGGACGAGGCAGACAGCTTTTATTTCGATATAAAGGCGCTTTTGTTTGATATAAGCGTCCTTAAAGCGGATATTGAGGGTATCACCGGAGAAACGCTGAGTGACGACTTCAATTTTAACAGCGTGTACCTGATAACAGACGCATTGAAGATAGACGCTGCCGGGCTAAATGGTCTGACGCAGTTTGGCTCGCTTTATGTGCCGGAGGGTGTGGAGCTTCCGGAATATACGGCAGTGGATTGCACCTCTCAGATCAGCGATGCGGTGCAGTTGTATTATGCGCTGGGAGCGGCGCTTCGGGAGTATATCTCAGCCGCAGCCGCTGAAAAAGAGGGCAAAAGCGATCTCATGCTCGGTCAGACTACCGCGGAGGAGCTAAGAACGCTCACAGAAACACGGGAGGATTGCTTCCTTGCAGCGGCGCAGGCAAAGGCAGATCTTTCAAAGGCGCTTATCGCCTTAGACGATATTTCCGGAAACGCTCTGACCGGCGCGATCATTAGCGGCGAGGAAGCCAATGTACTTAGCGGCACTCTTCCGGAGGACGTTCATGGAAGAGGAATGTGGCTGGCGTTCCGGACAAGCGAAGGCGCGGCATTATGCCCGGTTTCGTATCCCGCAGGAACATATCCCATCGATGAAGAGGACGAGTCCCGGTATACCTATACGTTGAAATATAATGGGGAAAAAATCGGCAGTGCAGTCTGCGGAGCCGCCTGCCATATATCCGGGATAGAGTACAAGGACGGACTGAATTACGCGGAGATATACTTTTACCGCGATGGAGTATTTGTCGGGAAGTATCAGGTGAACATATTCACACCCTACGGCAAATTTGAGTGACGATGAAAGGTGGAAATCTGTTATGACGGATTATACAGCCATATATGAGGCAGGGGAATCTTTGGCGGAGCTTCTGCGTAGTGAGATGTCGCCGGAGCCTGTTGCAAAAAAGGAGCAGATAGGCATATGCGAGCCGCAGTCGCCGGAGGATTACCAGCTTACCGTGTGGATATATAACATAGAAGAGCAAAAGGATTCCGGCCCTATGACCGGCTATATAACTGATCCCGATAATCCGCTCATTGAACGGTTTGCGCCGATGCGTCTGCGTTTGCAGGTGCTTATCTCAGCGCACAGCAAAGCTCCGGCTATACAGAAATATGCTGACGAATACAGGATAATCGGCAGAGCAATGCAGATACTGAGGGACACTCCCTCTATACCGCAGGAGTTCCTAAAAGGAACGCTCACCGAGCAGAAAGAGCCTGTGTTGATCGAGATAACAAAACTCAGCACCGAGGAGCTCGTAAGGATCTGGAACAATACTCAGAAAACAGTCCGACCCTCCTTCGGGATAACACTGTCCCAGATCATGATGAGATCCAACCGCACCAGAGAGGTCGGCGCGCGTGTTGTATCTGCGGAGTTTTCCACAAATCAGCGTAACAGGCAAGGCAGGTGACAAATATGGTAAAACAGTTATCATTTGCGCTTCGCCTGAGCGATGTATGCCTTAACCGGGTGCTGTTAAGCTCTGAAGCAAACGTTTATGTGGACGGAGTATTGCGCCGCCACGAGTATAAGAAGGACGGATATTTCATTTTTACTGATATCCCGGAGGGAATACACAGAGTGTCAGTAAGCTCGTTCAAATTCCAGACCGAGGTGCTGGATATAAACGTTGATTATTCACCCAATATCACCGCTCAGCAGCGTTTGCATTATATAATGCTCAATCCCTCGGAGAGGCACCCGGAGGCAGTCCGTATGCCCTCTGTCAGAGGAAACGCGCCGGGAGCGGAATATGTGTATATTCTGCGGGAGCGCTGCGAACTCAAGGTCGCAGAGGATACGGCTCAGGCGGGAAATACGCAGCTTCGGCTGTTTTGCATCGGCGCGAAGCCACAATTGCCGTCAGTTTTCAGAATAAACGACAAAAAGGCTGCAAACAGTGAGCTTATCACTCTGAGCGGATATAAGGACAACATATATCAGCTTTCTGAGCCTTTGAAGTATCCTCACCCGCGTTCGTCGTCAGTCGTTGCGCTAGTAAGGGTACGCTGCGATGAGGACGGTGGATTTTTCTTTGTGATCCCGCCGGACTTCCGCCCGGACAAGGAAAGCGGTAAGATACACCTGACGATCATTTCCGATGACGGAACCAGCGCCAAGAGCGCGCAGGCAGAGGCTATGGCAAGCGGCGTAACAGAGCTTGGAGTTATCAAAATGAAAAAGGGGAGCTGATTTATGGGAAATCCTGCTGTAATGACCGCAATGTGCCAGTGTACATTCGGCGTTGCTCCAGCGCCGCTGACAGTCACCTCCCAGATGACTGCATTTGCTCAGAATAATTTGATGGGAACGATAATGGATATGCCGAAGCCGCCGATGACGTTTGGACTTTGTTCCTGTTCAAACAATCCGGCAGTGATCGCTGCCACAGCGTTGGCGCTGCGTGTTCCGCTTGAGGTCGCCGCCACGGCTGCCAAGATGGGAATACTTACTCCGGCGCCCTGCATTCCCGCCTGTGCTGCGCCGTGGGCTCCAGGTTCTCCAACAGTTATTGTTGGAGGAAAACCCGCGCTCAACAACAGCAGCAAATGCGTGTGTTCCTACGGCGGTGTGATATCGATAACAATGACTCCGGCAATGACGGTAACTATTCCCTGAAAAGGAGATGACAGCGTATGAACAAGCTGAAGCTGCTCATGGCGATACTTATGAGCACTCTTGTAATTTTTGCCTCTCAGCGGGCTTATATGGCTAAATCCGATGCAATAGGCGAAATATACAGCGATCTGTTTTTCACCCGTCTTGCGGTAGAAACCCAGCAGTACACACGCCAGATAGAATACGGACTTGAAAACGGAAAGAGCCTTGAAAACTTTTATAACATTCAGTCCATTCTCACAAATGTCAGAAGATGCAGCAGTTATATCAACGGCGCGTACATAGTATCTGATTCCATGACGCTGATGTATTCGCTCGCTGATAATGGGTATGCAGGACTTTCAGCAATAAGCGTTCCGGCTGCGGACAGTATCTATTCCGTATATGAGGTAAGATCGGAGTACCTGATGACTCTTCCGATAAGCGGAAGATCCGGAGAACGTGCCGGATATATGGTGCTTAATCTGAGTGAAAGCGCAGTGACCAATTCGGTTGCAGATTTCAACCGCGAAAGTCTTAATCAGACAGTGGTCGTATGCTTTATTGCAATTCTTGCTGGAGCAGTTCTGATGATCCACAGATGCCGGCGCAAAGATAGATTATACTTTGACTGCACAAGAGTTACCGCTGTGACCGTCTGCTCAGCAGTGTTTACCGATTCGGTAATATCGGTCATAAAGCTTCAGATCACTCTTGACAGCCTTATTCAGCAGTCAGTATCAAAAATAGTCATGGCTCTTCAGAACGACCTTGATTCTGTTGCAGAGAAAGGAATAACAATCAGCCGTATTTATGACCTGAATAGCTGGCTTCTGGAAAGCTGCCGGCAGATACCGTTTATAGATAATCTCATCTATGATAAGAATTATAAAATATCCGCGATAGTTGTTCCGGATTACGCTGCAAGGCAGGCGGCAGGATTTGGCGCTCTGCTTGCAGGGATTTTAGGTATATGCGCTGCTGTGGGAGTTGTACTTTGTTTGTGCAGCTGGCTTGCAGACAAGCGAAGAAATAAAAATATAAAGAAAGAAATTGGAGAAGTGAATAATGTTGGAAAAGACAAAACACCTGTTGTCAACGCTTGAGAGCGACAGAGCAGGTAATTCGTTCCTTATCAGGACGCTTGAAACCGAGCCTGATACGGAGCAGCACACTGTGGGGGATTCCAGTGCAGTGCTGGAGCGGCGAACCGGCTGTTGGTTATTCGACCTGAAAAAAAGCGGAGATTTCACCGAGCTTGTTGGCAAGCTTGAAAGTCCGCTGAAAACCTTTTATGTGAACAGCTCGAATCATTGGGACGAAATTCGATCCGTTATTCCCGGCGCTTCGTCTCAGGAATATGTACAGTATGTGCTGGATTCCGGAATGTTCATAAAAGATAATTCGGTTATAAATCCAGATATAGAGGTCGTGAAAATAGATAAAAGCTGGACGGATTTTATTCTCACTCTCTACAAGAGCGAGGAGTTCGGATACAAGGAGTATATTGATAGCTGCATAGACTTAAATCCCGGCTTCGGAGCGCTGCTTAACGGCGAAAAAATAGGCTATGTCCTGATTCATATGGACGGTGAGATTGGATCAATGGTCATTTCCGAGAAGGCACGGGGCAGGGGCGTCGGGCGAACGCTCATGCAGTACATAACTCCGGAATATGCGAAGCAGGCAAGCATCGGCTGCGGATTTGTACTTCCGGAAAACCGCTGCTCACAGCGTATGATGGAGAAATCCTGTTTTATAGCGCTCAACAGAAAAATAATGTGGGTCTATCATTGATTTACCTTGAAAGGTGGTTTATATAATGAAAATAAAAAAGCTGTTGAAAAAGGCTGCGGCGGCAATATTATCACTTGCAATGTGTGCAGGATTATGTGGCTGCTCAGGGCAGGGAAGTGAAAACGCAACCATAGAGAATGTGGCATCTGCTGATAACAGTGTCGGAAGCGTTTCACGCGCTTATCTTCCGTTAAAGCGGGAGGACGGACGCAAATTCAAGATGGCGTTTGTGGATATAGACCCGTATAACGAAACTTTCCGAATGATGTATTATGTTATTGAAAGCCTGAAAGCGGACGGCTGGCTGACTTATGACACCATGCCTTTCGATCCGAATACGGACGCGGATACGCTGGAAATGATGAACTGGCTTGCTGACAACGCGGAAAGCGAGTATATGGAGTTCGACAAGGACGTTCACTTCTACACCACTGTAAGCACCGAGGAGCAAATCTATGAAACTCTGAAGGAGCATATTGAGGTGAAAAAGGACGTTGATCTTGTGCTGACTCTTGGTACTTCACCGGCGCTCATGCTCCAGAAGTTTGATTTTGACATTCCGCTTCTGATGTACGCGGTTTCCGACCCGGTAGGCTCTGGTCTTATCAAGTCCGCAGAGGACTCCGGCGACAGTCGCTACTGGGCGCACGTTGACTCCTCCGCATATTCCAGACAGATGCAGTATTATTTTAATACATTTGATTTTTCAAATATCGGCTCGGTATATGGTGATGAGATCATCTCTGGTCTGCCGGAATACAGAAAGGTTGCCGAAGAGAACCATTTTACCATAACCGAGTATCAGGTTGATCGTGAGAGCATGGAAGAAAACGAATATTATGAAAAGCTCAAGTCGATTTACCAGAAGATGATACATGATGACAAAGTTGACGCTTACATACTCAACACCAACGTAATTCCCTCTACGGAAAAGGCAAAAGAGCTGATGCAGGTATTCTTTGACGCGAATATCCCGGTATTTGCTCAGGTTGGCTCTGCTTACGTTGCTGACGGCGCGGCTTTGATGATAGTTGACCCCCGTGACGCGTCCGGAACCAGCCCCTTTGTGGCAAACATCATCGGTTCTGTATTTAACGGCTCCAAGCCCGGCGACCTTGAGCAGGAGTATGTCAGCTCGCCTTATCTTACCCTCAATCTTGACGTAGCTGATGAGATCGAATTCCGTCCATCGTTTGAGATGCTCATTGCCTGCGAAAAGATAATATGCAGCGAATAAGCGGAGGGTATGAAATATGAATAAGAAATCAAATAAAAAACTCTGGATCTTCGGCGTTTTCGCTGTGTTCGTTGCGATTTCCATGTCGTTCGTTTCATGGCTTATCTATGCGGTATTCGCAGACAACTACCGTGACATCAAGCAGCAGTATTATGCCGTGGTTTCCAAGCAGATAGTCGAAGACATTGAGAACTCCGTTAAAAACGGCAAAACGATCGAGCGTTTCTATGGAATGGATAATGTCCTGAGCGAAATGCTTGAGCTTATCAGCTCTGATTCTGTCACGGTAAGGACTGCCGTTACAGATTCCAACGGAAATGTGCTTTATACCTCCTATGCTTCGGAGGAGAAGAAGGACGAGTATAACGCAATCATAGCCAGCGAAATAGTACAGCAGAATATATCATTCCCGGACGAGAACACATCTTACAGGATTGTAACCTCCGGTGAATATGAGCTGATGATCCAGCCTATTTTTGATTCAAAGGGCGAACAGATTGGCTCTATGAATGTGTTCTATCGTTCTGCGGACATAGATAACGAGCTTCTTCCCCAGAAGCAGAGCAGTAATATTGCAACATTGCTCTGCGTTTCCGCGACAGTCCTCATTCTGATGATATATTTTCTGGCTCTGCCCCGCAGCATTGCAGATGAACGGGACAGCGGAGAAACCGCTGAGATCATTCAGCACAAGCAGCGCCGGAATATATTCGTATTTGTCATTCCTGTTGTAGCTATAATGGCAGGATTGATGGTACAGTGCGTTATGTCATATAACGAGTATCAGAAGCGTTATAAGGACGTAATGTTTGAGGGCGCAACGGGTATTTCCGAATATATCGGAAGCGTAATGGACGATCTGAGGGATAAGGGCGTACCCTATCACAAGATGAATGGTCTGGAGCAGTATCTTGCCGGAAAGGTAGATGAATCACCGCTGCTGTGGAATATTAGCGTTGAGAGTGTATTTGCGGATACCTCTGATCTTCTGGAGCACGCCAGCGAATACAATATCTGCTACACGCTTGAAACCGACGAAGTAAGCACCGTCCGCATAAGCGTTGAAATATCCAAGGATTATATCGACGATAAGATGATGGATATGCTGCTCGTATTTGCAGTAACCTTTATCGTTGCGCTCATCATGATCTATGAGCTGCTGAAGCTTCCGGATATTCTGTTCTCAAGACTGTCCAAGAGCTATCGTTCCTCATCGATCCAGCAGTCCAAATCTACTGCCAGCGTGGTGCGCTTAGGAGCGTTTATTGCCTATACCGGAATGTATGTCGGCATACCGTTCTCCAGCGTATTAATAAACCAGTGGAACAAATCGGTGTTTGGATTGTCAGTTACATTCCTAGCTTCGATACCGATGACCGCAGAACTTCTTGCTATCATGCTCTGCTCACTGTTCCTGCTCCCGCTTTACAAGCGCATGAATTTAAAGCTCGTGTTTATCGTGTCCGCAGGAATTTCTGCTGTTGCAAACGCGCTGTGCTTCCTTGCAAATTCGCCTGAGCAGTTAATTGTTCTGAGATTTGTTTCCGGTGTAGGCTTTGCAGGAATTAAATATGCACTCAACACCATCGTATCTGAAAGCTCCTCTGATGAAAGCGACACTACCAACAACCTTGCCGCGCTCAATGCCGGACTTCTCGGAGGAATTACCTGTGGTGGAACGCTTGGTGCGGTAATTGCCACGGCAATAAACGTTAATACGTCATATCTCATTGCGGCGCTGTTCATTTTTGTATTCATCGTTATTATTGTTGGTTTCGCGCCGTGGAAGCTTATCAAACAGAATATGTCCGTTGAAAAGGAAAAAGCTCCGGAGGAAAAGAAAACCAACGTATTCACTGTTATTTTCAATCCGGGCATTCTGAGGTATATGCTGCTTGTTGCGCTGCCGATGAATTTCGGTCTGATGTTCGTTGTAGCGTTCTTCCCAAGCTTTGTTACCTCTCTCGGACTTCCGGACGTAACCACGTCATACGGATATCTGATTAACGGTCTTATAGGAATTTACCTTGGCCCGGTTCTCCTGAACAAGCTTTCCAAGAAACTGGGCAAGACTGCATGCGTTGTGCTTTCGCTTGTCCTCGGAGCGGTGTCAGTGTTCATTCTGAACATCAATGCGCCTCTGGTTATCTCACTGGTAAGCGTTGCCCTCCTCGGATTGTTTGACGGTTTCGGTACTCCTGCGACCAGCGACTATTATGTAAGTATGCC
This sequence comes from Oscillospiraceae bacterium, assembly GCA_017829075.1. The sequence continues at coordinate 26,768 of JAGAJA010000012.1, forward strand.
GGTAGTTAAAAAGCTCGGCGTAAGTCAGGGCCTGTCAGTGCTCAGCGTTGTCGGAAGCGTTGTTCAGACCTTCTCGCCTCTGCTGTATTCTGTGATCCTCGCCGGCGGAAGTCTTGGAATAAACATAATGAGCATCGTATTCATCGCGTGCGCTGTTCTGTTCCTTGTAACTATCAGAATGGCAGGCAAGGCAACAAAAGAAGAGCAGCATCAGAATTCATGAGATTGCTTCCCAAAAATGCTTCCGGCAGATGTAATTCAGTCGGAAGCATTACCATAACTACTGAAAAGGAGAAAGATCATGCCATATTCATACGCAGAAAAAAAGCGCAGTGTGCAGTCCGGGAAGATGAATGCCGTGTGTAATCCCTGCGGCGTGGGAAAGATTCCGAACAGCGTGAAAATAAACGAAAATCCTGCGGCAGAGCGTGAGGCTGACAGAATCTCTTCGGGAATTCCGGCATCTCTTACACCAGATCAACTGAAATCAGCTCTTTCGCAGCGAATGGGGGCGGATTTTTCGGGAGTGCGTTTCCACACCGGCGCTCAGGCGGAGCAGTCTGCAACGGCGATAGGCGCAAGAGCCTATGCGCAGGGCAGGGACGTGTATTTCGGCAAGGGTGGCTTTGATTCGCAGATCGCGGCGCATGAGCTTGTCCATACTGTTCAGCAGGGATCGGTTTCCGGAGAGGGTACTATGTCCATGCCCACCGGCGAGATCCAGATGTGGCCGTGGAGCAAAAAGAAAGCTCAGATCGCCGCACCAGTTTCGACCCCGGCTGCTGCGACAGCTTCTCCAGCAGTCCCCAAGAAGTCCTTTTTGGAAAAAGCCAAGGAAAAGGCTGGCAGCGCAAAGGACTGGATCGCGGATAAAGCCTCCAAAGCTGGAAATGCTATAACGAGCGGCGCAGTTTCGGCTTTTGACGCAGTACGCAATGCGCAGGACGATTTCCATGAATGGCGTAAGGGAGTAAAGGACAAGATTAGCAACGCATACGAAGGAAGCGCGTTACAGAAAGGCGTAAACAGCGTTAAGGGTAAACTGAGCGATGCGGGTGCATGGATAAAGGGAAAAGCCAAAGCAGCAGGAGGCTGGGTCAAGGATAAGGCGACCTCGGCAGCAAATTACGTCAAGGACAGCGCATTCGGCAAGGCAGTAGGCTCTGCTGCGACAGCGGTTAAGGATAAGGCAAAGGCTGTCGGAGGCTGGGTCAAGGATAAGGCTACCACGGCAGCGGATTATGTCAAGAACAGCGCTGTTGGCAAGGCAGTAGGCTCTGCTGCGACAGCAGTAAAGGACAAGGCAATTGCAGCCGGAAATGCCGTCAAGAACAGCAAGTTCGGACAGGCTGTTGGTACTGCTGGCAGGTGGGTAAAGGATAAAGCTGTCAGCGCGGCAAATTATGTGGGTGAGAAATACGGCGCGGCCAAAAAATGGGTCAACGAAAAGAAAGACAATATTTCAGAATGGTTTGAAGATAAGGCGGAAGCAGTACGTCAGCATGACGAGGCTCGTTATTTAGAGCACAGGAAAAAGAAGATCGGTGATTTCGAGACAAATCTTGATGAGGCAGAAGCTGAAATGCTTGCTGATCCGGAAATCTCAAAAAATCTGAGAATGCGTGATGATGTTGATCGTCTGATGCAATATGACGATGAAAGCCGTGATTATGGGCAAGGAAACGGTCAGGGCGGTAGTGCGTCTGCACCATCGCAGCAGAATGCAGGACTTCTTTCCAAAGAGGGCTCAAAGGGCTGGAAAAATCTGGATAAAGGCGGGCGAGCAGCTTTAGAAACAACCAGTGGCATTGTTGATGATGGTATTGAATACTACAATACCGCAAAAATGGCAAAGGGATTGTTAAACCCAAAATTCGACAGCAATGGAGAATTTGATTACGGGGAATTTAAGCTTGAGGATCAGGGAACATGGGGTAAAGGCCTCAGTACTGGCATGGATATTGTAAATTCATATGTTTCCGGAAGAAGTGCTCTGGAAAATGTGTCAGAAGGAATAAATAGCGCAAAAGCCGGCAATAAGCAGAATATGGCAATGCTATTCGGAGATGCGGCAAGTGATGTCATGGATATTGCAGGTAATTTCGTGGACAATACTCCTTTCGATATCGCTCAGGGAGCCTTTGATTTCGCCAAGAACGGCATGAATCTAGGGATCCACACCAAGCAGAAGCATGATGTAAACGCATTAAGTCAGGCTGATCTCCAGAAAGAGATCCAAGACCAGCGTGAACAAAAAATGATGGCTGACGCACAGCACTCGATCTCAGATAAACTGTCTGTTGACCAGGTTGACGATGTCGGTAATATGATTCAGGGCGCTGTAAAAGTTGCTGGCGGAGCGGCAGATGTAATGGGCGCTAGCGGACTAGGAACGGCTGCGGCAACCGTAGCTAATGTTCCTATAAAGCTGGCTACTGCGGCAATTACATCGCATATGAAGAGCAAAAACGACAAATACGCCGCGCAGCGCGATATTTTCGGAAGCCGTGAGAAATACAAGGATTTTAAGCATAAACATCATCTGCGAAAGAAGGATATGGAGCTGCTTATGAAGAAGCATACCCATGCCCGGACGATGCAGGATATTGCAGATCGTGCAAGAACTGAGCAGGCTCAGGTGATCCACAAGAATCTCGCAAAACAATCGGCTCAGGGCGCTGATATTGATACAGGTGCAGATATGCTTATGTCAAAGCTTGGATTTTCCAAGAAAGCGGGACGAAAAGACCTTAAATCCAAAAACATCAAGAAATATACCGGCGCTGAGATGGCTCTTGAATCACTCAAACGCAGAAAACGTGCATAGACCTGAAAGGAGAACACAGTTATGCAGGAATTATTTGAACTTATAGCTGATAGAATGAAGAAAGAGGGAGTTGATACTCAGATTGATAACTCTGATGGGGATATCATTCTGAGGATCATTCCTGATTCGATCGGGCCGGACGAGGACGGAGTGGTAATTACAGAGATCTGCAAGGTTCCTTTTGAAAATGATGAATACGGCTATTTCCAGATTTACACTACCATTGCAAAGGACGTAGAAAAAGAGGTCTACCCAAGAGCGCTCGTAAAGCTCAACGAAATGAACCTCAGCTCCCTTATCGGTTTCTATGGAATTCTAAGCGATTACGGAATGGTTTATCATAAATACATCGCAAAGATTCGGGAAGCCGCTCCTGCAAAGATGGCAGACGAGCTATTTGACCTGATTTGTGATGTGTTCGCCGGAATAGATAATGATTATGTTGAGGTCTTCGGCGCGATCAAGTGATATTTCACGAAGGGTATTTCTATGACAGAAAAGGCAAGCAATCCTTTTCGTCATAGACCGGGGTGAATACTATCTGAAGAATCAGATGAATTCGTGGGGAAAAACAGTGAAAACTATTCCTGTCCAAGTGGGAGGTCATTGTTTTGGTAAAAAAAATGCTTGATAAAGCAGTGGAACTGACAAAAGAGTGCTGGAGGCGGTACTGGCAGCTTGATCTAGATTTTATGCTTGATCATTGCGCAGATGACGTTACATGGGTCGGCGCTGTTCAGAGTGAGTTTATGCAGGGCAAGGATCAAATGCGTGAAGACTTTGAACAGTTAAAAAAGGAGCTTAAGCCCTGTCATCTTTTGTGTCAGGAGTATATTGTCATGAATAATTCCGGCAGTATCTGCACGGTTATCGGGCGATATCTTGTTACCACTGATGATAATGTGGAATACTTCCTTCAGGCTCAGCAGCGCTGTACATTTATCTGGGCAAAGAATGGAGAATCCCTTGAAATCAAGCATATTCACGTTTCCAATCCCATTGGAGAAATGAAGATCGCGGAGAACGAAATATTCGTCAATGAGATGGGAAAAATGGCAGGCGAATACATGAAGCGTCATATAGATGCGCTGAACGATACCACAAAGATCGTAGGAACAAGTCCGGACGGACACCTGCATTTTATAAACCGCTCAGAGATAATATATGCCTGCGCGTTGAACAAGTATTGCGAAATACATACCATAAACGGCAAAATAGATTTAAAAATGCAGATCTCTGAATTCCTCAAGCTGGCGGGAGATGGATTTGCAGCAGTCCACAGAAGCTATGTTGTCAACAAAAGCTATATAAAGGAAATCAGACCCTACGATGTGGTTATGATAGACGGATCGGCAGTCCCAATCCCCATGAGGAAATTCTCTCAGATAAGGGATATGCTTATAAACAGTCACATGGGTTGAACGACTGTATTTTCCTATAAAATTAAAAGGTGCGGATTATTCCCGCACCTTTTTTGTATTGATATTTTGAAGTATGCCATATGATCAGATATTTGCTGCTGGAAAGCGGTTTGTGAACTTATTGATTCGAATATTCGAGGTATTGTTCAGGCAGATACTCCTGCATTTTTTCTTCGGTTATACCCGCTTTGTTTATCGCGTTTAATGCCGTCAGCCGGGGAATGCTGAAATATGCAAAATCGTTCTGCTGTTCCATTTTATAAAGCTGCGTTGCAAGGAACTTATCAGCTTCTTCAGCGGAAATTCCACAGTCACTGCATTCGCCGTTAATTACAAGCTCAGCTACCGCCTCTGCCGCCATTCCGTTCAGCTCCGCCATAGAGTTCATGTCGATTTCTTTAAGCGCTCCGCTGCGGCAGGCGTTTATATTATACCGGGCGATCTGACCGTCTAAATTGGAAAAGCAAAGCAGAGCCAGCATTACAGTAAAGCTTATGAACAGAACCCTCCACATCGGGATTTCCGCAAGCTGCTTAATGATTATGACAACAAAAACCGCAGCCAGCACGACCATGAACCACGAGGTATAAACCCTGAGCTGTGTCAGACCGTAGCTTTTGATGTAAAACGCCATTTTGCTGAATGCAGAGGAAATGAGCAGAAGTGTGAATACTGATATCACAATTGTGTATATTCTGAGCGCTTTTTTAGGGCGGTCAGCTTCACCTCTTGCTGTAAAGGCAAGCATTACCGTGATCACGCAGAGATTAATTACCGCAACAACGCACAGCTCAAAAAAGCCTCTCCGGGCGAATTCGGAAACGCTGAATCCCTCTGGAAGCTGACCGGTAACAGCTCCTGTGAGATATCTGATCTGCGTGATGATATACACCAGATAAAACACGCACACCGGAGTAACCGCCGAATATGAAACCGCCGCAGGAAGAACACGGTAGGCGGGTGCTGAGGGATCGTAGCCTGCGGTAGGCTTTCCGGAAGAGTAAAGCGCCCCGAACAGGAACATTCCGACGATCGCGCCGAAAATGACCTGCCAGATAATGCTGAAGGAGAACTGCGGCAGAGAACTAAAAAAGTCCCGCATTATGCTTTCGAAATATCCGTCCGAAAGAATTAGCAGCCCCACAGAAACGAGTGTGAGCGGAACTGCGATGACAAGACCGATCAGAACATAGGCGATATTCTTTACTCCCTTACCGCGCTTAACCGGTGAGAAAGCCGCGGCAGGCGCGCTTCCGAAGCTTTTGAACGGACGTATTGCAACGCTCTTGAACAGGTCGGCGGCAAAATGCTTTCCGAAAAGCTCCGCGCCGCTCACTGTGACGCACAGATAGAATAACAGCAGGAATGAGAACCATGCGGCGAGAGAGTTGATAAAACTGCTTGCGCAGAAAACCGGCACAAGGCAGAATATCTCAGCGACAGCAAATACCACCTTTTGCTCTATATTTGTTTTTAGTCCCTTTACTCTCGCGTAAGCTGCGGTCAATATTCCGAATGCCGCCCAGAATATTCCGCCCCATAGTCCTCCGCAGAATTGCGTAACATACCGGGCGAAAACAAATCCCAGCGCGAAGCAGATCCATGCAAATGCGGCATCTGCTGTGCTGTATCTAGGCTTTGGCTTTTCCGGCAGGGAAGGAATAGCAGGAGGCGGGAGCTGTGCTCCGGATATAGTTGGCTGAATTGGCGAATTAGGTTGATTATACTGATTATCCATATTAAATCCTTTCCATAAAAGTAAAAATAAGTAAGTAGAAACGCGCAAAGCGCCGCAGCGCTTTTTATATACTCAGTCGTCCTTTCGGTATTCCAAGAGATCTCCCGGCTGGCAGTCAAGCACCTCGCACAGTTTTTCGAGCGTGGAGAACCTGACCGCTTTTGCTTTTCCGGTTTTCAGCACCGAAAGATTAGCGGGAGTTATGTCTATTTTCTCGGCAAGCTCGTTCGATGAAATCTTCCGCTTTGCCATCATTACGTCAAGATTTACAATGATCGCCATTTACGTCCCGCCTTTCATATAGTGAAGTCGTTCTCTTCCCGGAGAGCGACAGCCTGTTCAAAGCAGTTTTTTATCACCCGGAGGATAACTCCGAAGAATGCCGCCGCAAAAACCACTACGAATGCGAACGGTCTGCGCAGCGCGAAGTAAATGAACAGAACCGACACCGCAAAGCAGCAGTAGGAGATGATCCGCAGCAGGGTGACGTTTTTGCTGATGAACGGCTGTCCCTTTTTTATATTGTTCAGCAGAAGATCCAGCGATATCAGAGCCGCCACAGCCGGTGGAACTACACAGTAGAGCGTCACCAGCAGCGGAACATAAACTGAGGCTTCGCCGTGGGCGATCACCACCGAGTCATCGTAATACCGCGCCAGAAACGGCGCTGCAATACAGCAGGCAACGACCAAGGCGTATATTATCTTGATTATCACGCTTGATAGGACTATCGACTTGTCTTTATTCCACATATTTTTCCTCCCGAAACAGAATAATATTTCCTGTGGTTATATGATATCACACTTTTTATCCTTTGTCAATAGGAAATTATCGAAAAACAATAAATATTTTACGAAAAAAGAGGTCTGATGAAACAGACCTCTTTTGATATCACTTGGGTTCAGAACCGAAAACCGTTTTTCCGCTCAGTTTGATGCAGAGTTTATCTGCGCCTCCTGCTGAAAAATCGTTGGACAAATTAAATTCCGTCCAGTCCGCCGGAGTAATTCTCACCTGAACCGTGAGGGAATTACCCGCGCCCAGTGTTCCTCCGCTGAATGTGACTGCGCACTTGGTATCCGCGTTTGCACCCTTTGCAGCCGAAAAAGTACCTTTTACTTTGTCAGTCAGGGCTTCGTAACCATTTCCAGTGGTGGCGCTGTGGTCGCACCAGAAGTTGATGTCTTTCTTACCGTCCGCAGTGAAGTAATAGTCGATCTCAAGCTTTGACAGATCCACTGCCGCTCCGGTATTATTGGTTATGTCAGCGGTGAATTGGATCGTGTTTCCGCTGCTGCCGCCCTGATTATTCATCGAAACGGACAGACCGCCCTTTTCCGCTGAGGAATTCTGTGGATTATTGTTCTGTGGAGGGTTCTGTTCCGGCTGTGAGGTTCCGGTGTTCTGTTGCGAGCTGTTGTCGTTCGGTTTTACAAGCCCTGCTGATTTTCCGTCCGGCTCTGTACCGAAAACAAGCTTTCCGCCCTCGTACAGTCCGACGTGCGCCGCCCGGATAAGCTCGCTGCCATTCGTGCCGACAAGCTCAACATAGGAGGGATCGTTGTCCGGGTTCCAGCCTGTCGCGCTCATGCGGAACTGCACCTCTTTCTTGTAGGCGCTCTGTCCGCCGGGATAGATCTTTACACCGCTGAAATCAATGCTTAAATAATAAATGTGTTTAGCCTTGTTCCATTCGTAGATGCCGCCGAACTTCGCTCCCTCGGCGTAATTCAGTGAAACTTTCACGTCGGACGCGCTTGCGCCGGATTCGTAAAGCTCCGTCAGGTCGAGGAAATAGCGCAGCTCCAAATCATCAGTGACCCGCGCTGGCCATGCGGTCTTGTTGTAGATCATTGCCTTGATCTCGGTAAATCCTTTGTCCTGAGCATTTATGCGCTGTTCAACGTAAAGCTCCTCGCCTTTTTCTTCAATCGCGCCGAAGTTCTTTATAGTTTGCCCGCCGTAAATCCCGTACATTTTTGCCAGCGCCCCGACAAATCCGGCGTTATAGTCGTCTGCGACCTCGTTTTTGTTGAAGTCGGATACCGTGTCTGTGTAGCCGTCTGACGCGTCCGGACCACCGACAAGCGCACCATAGAGCGTATGCCGATGATATCCCGGCTCGTTCATGTTATCAGCCCATGAGCCTTGAGCGGTGCGGTGATGCGGGTGCTCCGGTGGATTTTCGCCAAAGCCTACCACAAAGCTCCTGCCGGTGCTTCCGAGGGCGTAATTTACCTGACTCGCGCAGAATTCCCGGTAGGTTTTCGCCTTTGCCGAGGGGCAGCCGTCATAATCCGCATAAACCGCTGCCACAAAAGCCGCAGTAGTCGCATATCTCAGCGATCCCCATGAATCCAGCCAAGCAAGCCCCTTGGGAGAATAAGTCACGCGCTCACCGCCGGTTCCGGTAGTCCACCAGTCTAGGTTCTTTTCGATCTTGTCCTTGTATTTCTGCTCATCAGTGAGCTTTGCAAGCAGACAAACCGCTCCGGTGTATTTGTCGTCCCAGCACATCGTCCACTTGTAGTTTCCGCCCGCCTGCGCTTCGTATTCCTTAGCCTTATTTAGATAGGTCTTGTCGCCGGTCGCTATGTACAGCCAGCAGCCTGCCCAGCAAAGCTCATCGTAAAAGCCGCTCCATGAGTTGTAAAATCCATTAGCTGCGGTATATCCGCTGTCGCTTTTGGTTCGTTCTGCAAAATCGTAAAGCTGCTTTGCATGGGTAAGGCACTTCTCGGCGTAGGATTTATCTGTGGATTTGTACACCGCAGCGCACGCCGCGAGGGATGCAGCAGCTTCCGCTGAAACCGCCGAGCCGGGGTTGTTTATATCCACCTTATAGGAGGGTCTGTCCATCTGCATTACTTCCGCAGCGCCCCACCACGCATGGTCGGAACTGCCGTTGCCGACCTGATAATAATATACATCGTCCTGCGGGTGGCACTTTATCAGATAGTCGTTGACCCACTTAATTGTATCCAGCATATACTCAAGCTGACCGCTTTTTTCGTATACATCTTTGTCCTCGTAAACGCTCCATGCAAGCATGGCGGAGGTGTACGCCATAGGCAGGTTGAACTTTACATTATCTCCGGCATCGTATAGTCCTCCGGTCAGGTCAAGACCAACGTCTGCGCCGTCGTTCATGCCGCTGTCGCCGCGCCAGTTGGTGCGGCTGGTTTTTTCGTCAATGTCGCCGCTTCGCTGAAGCTCATAGAACAGTATTGCCTTTTGCAGCGCTTCGCCGTAGTTGAAGCTGCCCGTGGACTTGCTTCCCTCCAGTCCGTCGCCCTCAACCGAGAGCTTATCATCGCCCACTGAGCTTACGGGCTTAGTGGTCTGGGCAGGCTTTTCAGAGGGCTTTTCCGGCTGTTCCGTCTGCCCGGAACCTGAGGTCTGTGGAGTATCGACTGAAACTTCTCCGGAGCTGGTTGTCGAGGCTGGCTGTTCCGGCAGAGAGGAGACGCTTTCTGTTTCGGAAACGCTGTCGCTTGTCACTGATGATACAGATGATAAAGTATCTGTTTCAGAAGTAGCAGGCGTGTCGGACTGCTCATTCTCCGGTTCTGTCGTGGAAACGTTACTGTCCTCCGGAGCGCCGGCGATCTGCTCTTCTGTGGTGGGAATGCTGGTTTCCTGTGCGGCACAGGCAGTAAGAAGCGAAACCGCTGTCAGCACCGCCAGAAGTCTTGTGCGGAATTTCATGCTATCGTCCTCCCATATTATGAAGATATATGCTGATTTTGTACAGAAATTAGAATTGCTTTTGGGTCTCATTATGCTGTATAATTATTATACCTCACAAATAGTTGGTTGTCAATAAGGAATGTTAAAAGCAAAGCAGGAACGTCTAAACTGATAAAGAACTTGGCGGCAACAGTGACTGTTCCGAAAAGGCAGGTCACAACAACCTAATAATTGACAGGGGATTTAGTTCCGCTACGACGGAGATACTGCTGTCAAGCTTTATATGCTTATTCTGGGAAGAAATATGTCGAAATAATGTGAAATATTAACGGTTTATTAACACCATTTGTGTTGACAAGCAATATATAGTGTGTTAAAATATAACAGTAATTATTTGTTTTTATAGAATGTTTTAGCTTTTATGAATTAAAGTCATAAAAGCATTTTTATTGACATTATTTCTGCAAAATATGTATCATGAGAGGAAAAAAACATGAAAAAAGAACTATTACGCGTAATTGCGGCGATTTTTGCCGCGATCACACTGACCGGCTGTTCTGGAAGTGTTGAGCCTGCTCTGCCTGTCGGGGCTTCGGAGAATGAGATCCTGACCTTTATTCCGGTTGACCAGAGCAAAGAGCTTGTAACTATCCACTATGAATATGGACAGATCAATCTGAAGCAGATTGAAACAGTCATAGAGGAAGAGTTCCCTGATGTTGATGTGGTGATGGTACATGACGGCGCAACAAACTCCAGTTATCTCATGCGGGAAAGATTATTTAACGGATACGAGAATGATATTATTCTGAGCCGTTATTTACAGCAGTTGAATGATATCGCTCCGGATTATTTTCTTGATCTTTCGGGCGAGGAATTTATCAACAACTATTTCCTTACATCGCTGGATTCCTGCGTTCAGCAGGACGGCGGGCTTTATTATCTCCCCGGACCCATGGACGTATATGGTATCATCTACAACAAGACAATGTTTGAAGCGCATGGCTGGGAGGTTCCACACAGCTATTCCGAATTCGTGGAGCTGGTTCAAACTATTGACAATTCCGGGCTGACCGCAGTTGAAAGCTTTGATGATGTTGAGAATGAAGTGCCTCTCCGTGCAATACGTCCGTTGCTGTTCTTTTCTGATGCTTTTCAGCTTCTGGTTCACTCTTTTGCATATGACAAGGTGTTTGCTGGAAAGGAAAATCTGGAATGGCTGACCGCATATCAGCACGGCGAAGGAAGCATATCGGGCATATGGAGTCTTACGCGGATACCGTCAAACAGCTTGTGAATGACGGAATACTCAGGCTTGATGACTGGGATTTCCGCCCGCGCTTCCGCAGTGGAATGATGTATACATACCATTCAACTGCGATGATAATTGAAAAGCAGAGCGCTTATGAAGAAAACCTAAAGGTGGAGGAATCATTAAGAGATGAAGTAGGTATGTTTCCGTTCTGGACAAGCGACGAGCCGGACAGTGACTATCTGTATGCAATGCCCAGCTACTTCATGGGAATAAACAAGACCGCCGCAGAGGAAAGCCCGGAGAAAAAGAAGCTCCTGACAGATATAGTGGCATACCTGAGCGCTCCTGAAACTCAGATAAAGCTGTCCGGAAGCGGTATGCGGGTATCCAGTATAAAAAACGTCTCGGTGAATGGCGATGAATTTACTGCGGGAGTCCAGAAAACCATTGAAGAGGGACGTATCATCACCGAATTTTATTTTGCAGACGGCGCAACAGGACGTTATGTTGAAACGAAAATGAATGATACAGTCCGTGATATGCTGACAGGCACAATAACTGTGGAGGAATGGCTCAGGGGAGCAGATGAGGCAAGGGACGAGTATCTTGAGGGAAAAGCAGAAAAAATCCCGAAGGTTTACGGAAAAAGCGAGGAAACCTTTACCCGTTTTGAAACCGGGGAGATGCTGGCAGATATGTACCGAACTGTGACCGGGGCTGATATTGCGCTTGCTTATGTGCATATAAAGGAACAGGGGGCAAACTGCAATATTTTCGCCGGGGAGATCAATGATATCACGATCAGCAATATTGATCCCGGAAGAGTGAGCGCAGAGGGGGCGAGCGTTGCCTATGCAGAATTGACCGGACAGCAGATCATTGACGCGCTGAGGGGCAGGGAATATGACGACGGTACGATCCCTAACTGGTACTTTGTTTCCTCCGGACTAAAGGTGGAGTTCGCGCCGTGGCGGAATTCCGGTGAACGTCTGGTAAGCTGCACGCTTCCTGACGGCACGGAATTAGACCCGGATAAGACCTACAAAACCGCTTTCTTCAGCGATAAAGTACCTGTCAGAAGCGGGGAAATCGAGCAGCTTGAGATGACTATTCTGGACAAGCCGTGGAAAGAGCTTTTCATTGAATATCTGAACAGTATAGATGGAGTTCTGAAAAAGCCTGAACAGATGACCAAGCTTATCTGGGATTAAGATTTAATGCAATTACAGGGCTTCTGTGCTGTATAAAAGCACGGAAGCCCTATTTATTGTATTGCAATATAAGGCAAAATGTGATATAATAAACGTAAATACGTTTATTATATATTATAATTGCCTTGCACATACGCAAATCAAAGATTTGCTCCGTGCATATCGGCAAATTATATCATATCCATGATGATATGATATAATATTTACAGAGAAATTATGGAGGTAAAGGTATGCGTGTATTTGTGTCGCATTCATCAAAGGACGCTCAGACGGCAAAAGATGTATGCGCTTTGATAGAAGAAAATGGGCATAAGTGCTTTTTAGCGCCAAGGGATATTCGTTCGGGGTATGAATACGCAGAGGAGATCATCAACGGCATCGACAGCTCGGATCTGATCCTTTTGCTGCTCTCGGAAGAGGCAAACAATTCCCCCCATGTCCTTAGGGAGATTGAAAGAGCAGTAAGCAAGAAAAAATCCATTATCGTATACAAGCTTGAGGAGGTAACTCTCAGCAAGTCGATGGAGTATTTCCTCATGACGCATCAGTGGCTCAATGCAAAGCCGGATAAGGGATATGAGGAGATAATAAGCTGTATAAATGAGTTCGCCAAGACCCACGGAGAGCCAGCCGCAGAGCAGTCTGCGGAAGTTCCCGAAGAAAAGCCTGCTGCGCGGGGTATCTCCCGCCGGAAAAAGATAGTTTTCATTCTGGCAGCGGCAGCATTGCTTTTGGCGGCAGCGGGCGCGGTAACTGCCGTTGCGCTGAACAGCCAGCCGCAGGACGCAGAAAGTCCACCTGATGACCTGTCTGCGAGTGAAACTTCCAGTGAGCCGGAAGAGAGCAGCAGCGCCGCAGAAGCCGCTGTAATTATTGAGAGTTCCCCGGAGAGTACTGATAACGAAGTCAGTGACGAAACTGATACGGAGATCAGCAGTTCCGCGCAGACTGAACCGGAGCAGATACAAGCAGTTCCGGAGGAAAGCCAGCCGCAGGAACCGGTGACTGAGTCGGCAGAAACCTCCGCCGCAACCAGCACAGCGCAGACAAAGCCTCCTGTCACAAGCGCACCTCAGGAAGCCGAAAGTTCACCCGAAATCACAGTCGCGCAGGTGGAGCTTAGCGACAGGATTTTATTCGGGACATACAACGGCGAGCCCATTGAGTGGCGGGTAATCAAGTTGTCTGAGGATAAAACTCAGGCAGTAGTCATTGCAAACAGCATTCTTACAATGAAAGCGTATGACGCGGCAGAAGGCGGGGAATACAACCACTGCGACGGGGAAGAGTACTGGAATACTTCGCTGGAGGATTTGGACGCGGAGCTTCAGAGAAAGATCCGGGGCGACAACCGCTGGGAGTTTTCCAATATCCGCACATGGCTAAATTCTGACCGGGAGAATGTTACATATAAGGATCAGCCGCCAACATCGAAAGCAATGGCGGAAAAGCGCAACGGATATCACACCGAGGCAGGTTTCCTGAACGATTTTACTAAGGAAGAGCTTTCGGCGATAGTCGAAACAGAGGTCAAGACGGGTGATACAGTTACTAAGGACAAAGTGTTCCTCCTGTCAACGGACGAGGTTCAGTGGTTGTATGACGCAGATGTAAGCGTATATGCGAAGCCTACGCAGGCGGCGGTGGAGCAGGACGCGTCAAAATGGTACAGTGTTGATGTGTCGGCGTATGGCGTAGATGACTTTTTCTGGTGGCTCAGAGATGCAAACAGTTCAAATTCCTGCGAGGCATATTATGTCAACATCAGTTACTCGGATAAACAGATCGTGAGCGGAAGCGTAGGTCTTGAGGGCTACGGAATACGCCCAGCTATGACGCTGGATCTGACCTCTGATGTTCTGATCTCAATTCTGGAGAGTGCAAATGGTATTAGCTGATTTAGAGAAATTCAACCAGATCGTAATTCAGGTGCATGATAATCCTGACGCGGACGCAGTTGGCTCAGGGTATGCGCTTTACAGGTATTTTCAGTCCGCCGGAAAGAATGTAAGGCTTGTGTACGGCGGAAGAAACGCTGTCAGCAAAAGCAACATGAAGCTGATGCTCTCCGAGCTTTCCATTCCTCTGGAGCACATTCAGGAACTGGAAAGTCCGGAACTTCTGCTGACGGTGGACTGCCAGTACGGTCAGGGAAATGTTCAGCGCTATGAAGCTAAGAATATTGCAATGATCGACCACCACAACACCGGCAGGCAGTCAGATGAAACCGCCGAAATACGCAGCCACCTTGTAAGCTGCGCGACGGTGTGCTATGCGATGCTGAAAGAAGCGGGATTTGACGTAAATGACGATGTTCAGATTGCTACTGCTCTTTACTATGGATTATATATGGACAGCAACCAGTTGTCTGAGATAAGCCACCCTCTTGACCGGGATATGATAGACTTCCTGCAATATGACAAGTCCCTTGTGACCCGGCTGAAATACGCAAATTTCAGCATTGCGGAGCTGGAAACCGCCGGTATCGCAATATCCCATAACAACTACATTGAGAAGTATCGCACGGCGATAGTGAGATCAGAGCCCTGCGATCCGAATATTCTTGGAGTTATCGGAGATTTTGTCATTCAAGTTGACAGCATTGACGTATGCGTGATATTCAATGAATGCAGCGGCGGATATAAGCTATCGGTCAGAAGCTGCGCACTGGAGGTTTCCGCTAACGAGCTTGCAGAGTTCCTTACAGCGGGAATAGGCAACGGCGGCGGACACATCAGCAAAGCAGGAGGCTTTATCTTTGCCGATCATTTTGATAAGATCAGCGGCGGCAGAAGTCCTGAGGAGTACTTCCAGCGGAAAATGGACGAGTATTTCGAGGGCTATGACGTAGTTCATTACACCGATGAGATCACCGAGCCGGAAAAGCTCCGCCGTTACAGAAAGAAGCCGGGAATTTACGGCTATGTGAGATCAGCCGATATCTTTGAGCCCGGCACGGAGTTCAAGATAAGAACGCTTGAGGGAGACGTGTTTGTTACCAGCCGGGAAGATATCTATATAATGATAGGAAGCCTCGGCGAGGTTTATCCGCTGGAGAAGAGGGTGTTTTATTCAAAATACACTCCTATCGACGGGGAATATACCGGAGATTTTGAGTATGCTCCCTCGGTGATAAATATTGCGCAGGGCAGATCCTACGAGCTTATGCCTCTTGCGCACAGGTGCAGATCCGGCAGCGGGGCAGTTATTCTGGCAAAGCCGCTGGATAAGTTCACAAAGGTGTTCACGGCATGGAACTATGAAGCGTACATGGCAGGCAGCCGCGGTGATATGCTGTGCTACACCGACGGCGACAGCAAGGACGTATATGTGGTAAAGAAAGAGATCTTTGATACTGTGTATGAGGAGATCTGAAAAAATAATGCAGCGGAATTTAGAGTGCTGCCTATAAAGCAGTTTTCGACCCGCCGAGCTAAACTACCTTCAAAAAAATGGTGGTTATGGCTCGGCGGAACTGCCTAAAGGGGCACCCTATGATCCGCTGCATTTTTACTTTTATTTTGTATTTTGGGCGGTATCCTTTTTCATTATCCTGTCCCAAGGAAGCTGCACCAGTATCACCGCCGCAAAAACAACGGCGCAGCCTATTATCTGTCGAGATGACATGGTTTGGTCTGTGGAAAGAAATCCTACCAGATAAGCGACATATCCTGCGATAGTCGCCACCACTGATTCAAGCGAAAGAATGAGCGCCGCAACAGTGGGATTAAGTCCCTTCTGTCCGACTATCTGGAGAGTGTAAGCAACTCCGCTCGACATTATTCCGGCGTAAAGCACGGATACCGCGCCGTCTGAGATCTGTTCAAAGCTGGGCTGTTCAAATATCAGCGCGCATACCCCGCTGATGACAAAGCATACAAAGAACTGTATGCAGGAGAGTATCACACCGTCCGTCTGAGGGGAGAAATGGTCGATTACCAGAATATGAACCGCGAAAACCACCGCGCATAGAAGCACCAGAAGATCCCCCATGCCGATCGAAAATTCCTCTCCGTTCATGCACAGAAGATACAGCCCTACCGCCGCCAGACCTGCGCTCACCCATACTATTTTCGGAGCCTTTCTTCCGATGAAAATACCAAGAACCGGGGTGAAAATAATGTATAGTGCGGTTATAAATCCGCCTTTTCCAACGGTAGTCATTGAAATTCCGAACTGCTGAAGCAGACTTGCAACAGTCAGTGCCAGTCCGCAGCAAATACCGCCGATAATCGTTGGCTTTAGCGGAAGCTTTTTTCTTTTCGGCTTAGGAACTCTAAGCCGGAGGAATGCAATGACGGGGAGCAGCACGATACAGCCGAGGATACTGCGGGCGGCAGTAAAGGTAAATCCGCCCATGTGTTCCATTCCTTCGGATTGGGATACAAATGCAACGCCCCAGATTATTGCGGTCAGCAGAAGCAGAAAACTGCTGCGTAATTTTTTTATGTCCATTTTAAATATTCAGCACAGAATGCAGGAAAGTTCTGGTCCTTTCGTTTGAGGGATTTGTAAAGAGCTTTTCAGGAGTATCTACCTCCAGGATAGCACCGTCATACATGAATACGACCCTGTCAGACACCTCTTTTGCGAAGCCCATTTCGTGGGTCACAACGATCATCGTCATGCCGTCCGCCGCAAGGTTTTTCATTACCTGAAGCACCTCGCCGACAAGCTCCGGGTCAAGCGCCGAAGTAGGCTCATCGAAAAGCATCATTTTCGGCTGCATTGCCAGCGCTCTTGCAATGGCAACGCGCTGCTGCTGACCTCCGGAGAGCTTTCCGGGATAAACGTCAGCCTTCTCGTGAAGTCCGACCTTTGCCAGAAGCTCACGGGCAAGCTGCTCGGTTTCTGCTTTATCGCGCTTTTTTACGGTTATCGGCGCGAGCATTATGTTTTCAAGTACCGTCAGATGCGGGAACAGGTTGAAACGCTGGAACACCATTCCCATTTCAAGCAGCGCCGCCTGACGCTCCTGCGGAGTGATCTTGACCTGATTTACGCCGTTTACCCGGTCGTCCAGCAGCTTGTCCTCTACCCAGAGCTTTCCCTCGGTAATGGTTTCAAGGTGGTTCAGCGAGCGCAGATATGTGGATTTTCCTGCGCCGGAAGGCCCGATCAGGCATACGACCTCGCCCTGCTCGACAGTGAGGGAGCAATTCTTAAGTACCTTTAACTCTCCGAAATCCTTACAGAGATTTTCTGTTCTTATCATCGACATTTTGCGCGCCCCCCTTTATTCATAAATGGAGAATTTCTTCTCCAGAACCGTGAACACCTTCGAGAAAACTGCGGTGATTATGAGATAGATCACCATAGACACGATATAAACGGAAACCTCACCGGTAGAGGTAAGAATTGAGTTCGTGATCTTCGACAGATCCTGAAGCGCAATGATCGAGGTCAGCGACGCGTCTTTAAGTACCATGATGAACTCGTTTGCAATCGGCGGGATAAGCCGGCGGTAGGTTTGCGGAATTACTATCTTACGCATGGTCTGACCGTAGGTGAAGCCGAGGGCTTTTGCCGCTTCAAACTGACCCTTGTCAATGGATTCGATAGCCGCGCGGATATTCTCAGCGCAGTAAGCCGCGCTGTTCAGCGAGAATGCGATGAATGCGGCAACAAATCTGTCCGAAATAGTCAGGGCAGGGAAGAGCAGCGGCAGACCGAACCACAGGAAGTATAGCTGCATGAGCAGCGGAGTGCCTCTGAAGAAGAACACATACGCTCTGCATACCATTGAAATCGGCTTAAATTTCGACATCTTTCCCAGCGCAATGAACACCGACATGATGACGCCTGCCGCGACAGAACTTATGGTAAGCGAAATCGTGATCCATGCGCCGTCAAGCAGTGACGGAAGCCATGACACGAAATTCACAAAGAAAGTCGTAAAGGCGTTGTCTGTGGTGTCGATAGTCTGTCCGGCAATACCCAGAATAGTTACCTGACGGACATCGGCGGCGCTTATCTGCTTCTGCGCCTTGTACGCCGACATAATTCCTATGGAGTTGAAAGTATCTGATTCTTTTCTTGCTTCAAGCTGCTGAAACTCCTGCGAAACAGCTCCTTTAAGGTCTGCCTCGTTTGGCACGGTCAGGACAAGCGGTATACATACCGCGATCAGCACAGCAATCACAATCAGCAGTACTCTGTGCTTTTTTACAAATTTCAGGAAGCTGTTTTCTTTTTTCTCTTTTGTCACTTCGTTCATGTGCATTACCATTCCTTAATTTTATAGAGAAATATTTGCAGGGCTATTATCCAACAAAACAGGCAGACTGTTTGGGTCTGCCTGCATTTATTATGGATATCAGATCAGTCAGGCAGCTTTCATTGCCGCCATGCGGCAGGATCTGACGCATTTCGCATTATTCGTCAGAGGATCAGAAGTAGGTGTTGAATATCTTGTCAAGTGTACCGTCTGCCTTGATCTCTGCCAGAGCGTCATTCACAGCCTTCTGAAGCTCGGTGCTTCCCTTGGGCATACATACACCGAACAGCTCCGGCTCGCCCTCGGTCTGGATCCATGACTGCTCATACTTGCTTTCAGCGATGTATTTTGTCGCAACTGTGCTGTCGCTGATAACTGCGTCAAGACGTCCTGCTGCAAGGTCATCGTAAGCGTTCATTACGGTTGCGTATTCATATGTATCAACAGTGATACCGTTTTTGTCGATAAAATCAGTCAGGTAGATATCAGAGGTAGTGTCCTCCTGATAGCCAACTCTGAGACCTGCAAGCTCAGAGGGATCAGCCGGCTTTACCGCACTGTCAGCCATAACAACGATGGACTGCCAGTTCTCAATGTAGGGATCGGAGAAGTCAAAGTCGAGCAGTCTTTCAGAAGTAATTGTAACAGCGGAAATAACAACGTCATAGTCGCCCTTTGAAAGACCTGCAAAAATACCGTCCCAAGCTGTGTTGACGATCTCAACCTCGCAGCCGAGCTTTTCACCGAGAGCCTCAGCAAGCTCCATATCTACGCCGATAGGAGTTGTTCCGTCGGTATCGAAATACTCAAAGGGGGGATATGCTACATCAGAGCCTACGCGAAGCTTGTCGATCTTGAAACCATCGTTTGCAGCAGAAGAATCAGTATCGGAGCTTCCAGCGGAAGAACCTGCGCCGCTGCTGCAAGCAGTTGCTGTAAGAAGCATTGCAGAAGCTGCAAGAATAGAAATGATCTTTTTCATTATAGTGTTTTCTCCTCTCATCTCCATGACCATTGCCGGATATTCAGATTAAGCGGTATTCTGCTCATGGAACGATATATATTTCTCAGGAAAACGTATACTCTATTGATTTTCCTAATTTAGAATATAACACATATTTTTCATGTTGTCAAGTTTTTTTGCAGCTTTTTGAAATCAGTAATTCATTTTTATACGATTTATTCATAAAACCCTAATTTCAAAGCCCTCTTTTATACATTTTTTCTTTTAATTTGCGATTTACTTATTAAAATAGAGTATTATGACGCTTCAAGTGTGAGCATTGTATTTCAATTCAATCCGGATAACAAAAATCCCTGCGGGAGTACCGCAGGGAAATTCTGTGTAAAGTGAGCAGAAATTACTTGAGCTCGATCTTTGCGCCAGCTTCTTCGAGCTTAGCCTTGATATCCTCAGCCTCTGCCTTGGAAACGCCTTCCTTAAGAGCCTTAGGAGCAGCCTCAACCAGCTCCTTAGCCTCCTTCAGACCAAGACCCATAACGTCCTTAACTGCCTTGATAACAGCCATCTTAGCGTCGCCAAAGGAAGCGAGTACAACGTCGAACTCGGTCTTCTCAGCAGCAGCGGGAGCAGCACCGCCAGCAGCGGGAGCAGCAGCAACAGCAGCAGCGGAAACGCCGAACTCTTCCTCAAGTGCCTTAACCAGCTCGTTCAGTTCGAGAACGGAAAGAGCCTTAACTTCTTCGATCATAGCTAAAATCTTCTCAGATGCCATTTTAGTATCCTCCATAAATAAAATTTTGTTGTGCGTTTTCACGCAGTAAGTTTGTCCTCAGATGAAAACTCCGTCAGTCCGTAATTCAGGCTGCGCCGGAACTTATCACCGGGCTTTCCGCAATTAAGCGGACTGTTCTTCGTTCTTCTTTGCGATTTCGTTGAGTGCGATGGCAACACGCTGAATCGGAGACTGCAGCATGAATACCAGCTGAGAAAGCAGAGTTTCCTTGGAGGGCAGCTTTGCGTAAGCCTCAACCTCTTCCTTGGAGATAACCTTGCCGTCAACAAAGCCGAGCTTGATAGCGAAAGTGCTGTCGGGAGCTTCGGTCTGCTTGAACAGGAGCTTGGGGGCAATGATGATGTCCTCAGCGGAAAGAGCGATAGCAGTTGTACCGGAAAGCGCGGGCTCAAGACCCTCGATTCCTGCGATTTCTGCGGCACGCTTTAACAGTGTGTTCTTTACTACGAAGTAATCAACGCCGTTTTCACGAAGTTCCTTACGGAGCTTGGTGTCGTTTTCAACGGAGATACCCTTGTAGTCAACGAGAACACCGCCGGCAGCGTTCTTGAGCTTTTCAGCTAAGTCAGCAACATACGCCTGCTTCTGTTCGAGTACGCTTTTACTAGGCATAATTTTCACTCCTTTACAATATTTGCTGTCCGGAGTCGGAAATAAAAATCCCTCTCTGCAAGACACAGAAAGGGAGTAGAATTTGTTCTCATTCCCATTCCTCGGCAGGCGGATAGATCCATTAAAGCCTTTCGGCAGCCTGCTGTCTTTAGAACAGCATGATTATTATATCACGTTGATTTTGATTTGTCAAGTACTTTTTGAAAATATTATCAAAAAATTATTCGCTTTCTGCGATTTCCTCAATAATGCCGCGTATTTCGTCCCGACCCTCTCCGGTCTGGGCGGAAAACTCGATGATCGTGATATCCTCGGCGCAGGGAAGCTCGCTTTTAAGTGCAGTTCTCCGTTCCTCGCGCTGCTTTTTTGAAAGCTTGTCCGCTTTGGTGAGAATGACCACGAACGGGATCTCGCTGTCGATAAGAAAATTCACCATCATAATATCGTCAGCGGTTGGCGGGTGACGGAAATCTATAAGCTGGAACACCAGCGCCAGATCTCTGTCATCATGGAGATAGCCCTCAATAAGCCCGCCCCAGCGCTCCTTTTCGGATTTGGACACCTTTGCGTAGCCATAGCCGGGCAGGTCTACAAAGTATAGGTTCTCAAGACTGTAAAAGTTGATCGTTGCGGTCTTTCCGGGAACTGCGCTGACCCTCGCGAGGGATTTCCGGTTGAATATCTTGTTAATCAGCGAGGATTTCCCGACATTTGAACGCCCGGAGAAAGCTATCTCGGTGCGCTTCGACGGAGGAATCTGCTTAAAGCTGCCGTAGGAGGTGTAGAATTGTGCGTTATTGTAGTTCATAATTCACCCTAAAGCTTGCCGCCGGAATTTCGCACTCCGGCGGCAGTAGTTTAATATCAGTTGGCGGTCAGTGCAGGAAGCTTTTCCGCTTCCTTTGTCTTAGCGGAAGCACGCCGTTTCAGCGGAGCTTTCTTCTCAGGAGAGCAGTTCGGCAGCACCAGAGCCGCCTCCAGCACGGTGGAGATATCCTCTGCCACCACGAATTTCAGGCTGTTCTTTACCACATCGTCCAGCTCGTCGATGTCAGGTTCGTTCTCCTTGGGAATGCAAACCGTCTTTACTCCCGCGCGGTAAGCCGCCATGGTCTTTTCTTTCAGTCCGCCAATGGCGAGAACCTTGCCCCGGAGCGTAATCTCACCGGTCATTGCAACGTCCCGGCGCACCGGAGTTCCGGAAAGCGCGGAAATAAGCGCAGTCGTGAGGGTAACACCCGCGGAGGGGCCGTCCTTTGGAACTGCTCCCTCCGGAGCATGGACGTGAATATCCTTGTTCTTATAGAAATCCGGGTCGATGTTGTATTTCTTAGCAAGCGACCGGGTAAGGCTGACCGCGATCTTCGCGGATTCCTTCATCACATCGCCGAGGCTGCCGGTGAATTCCGTCTTGCCTGTGCCGTCAAGCACCAGAACCTCCAGCGGCATTGTGACGCCGCCGACGGAAGTCCACGCAAGCCCGTTTACAAGACCCACCTCGTCATGCGCTTCAAGATGCTCCGGCAGGTACTTCTTTACGCCGAGAAAATCGTTGATGTTTTCGTCGGTGACTGTAACCTTTTTCTCGCCGGAAACAAGCTTCTTCGCAGCCTTTCGGCAGATGTCCGCTATGCTGCGTTCCAGTTTTCTCACTCCGGCTTCTCTTGTGTAGAAGTCGATCACGGAATAAAGAGCCTTGTCGCTTATTTTCAGCGTTGAGGGCTTCTCGCCGTGCTTCTTGAGCTGCTTCGGGAGCAGGTGCTTTTTCGCAATGTTGAACTTCTCCTCGCGGGTGTAGCTTGACAGCTCGATTACCTCCATTCTGTCAAGCAGGGGAGCGGGGATAGTTTCCAGACTGTTTGCTGTGGTTATGAAAAGCACATCACTGAGATCCAGCGGGATCTCAAGATAGTGGTCTGTGAATGTCGTATTCTGCTCGCTGTCGAGTACTTCCAGCATAGCCGAAGCCGGGTCGCCCTTGTAGTCGCTGCCCATTTTGTCTATCTCGTCCAGCAGCATAACCGGATTCATGCTCTTTGCCTGCTTTAAGGCTGCGGCAATTCTGCCGGGCATCGCGCCGATATAGGTCTTGCGGTGTCCGCGTATCTCGGCTTCGTCATGAACTCCGCCTAGAGAGATCCTGACGTACTTTCTGCCGAGGGCTTCCGCGATAGAGCGTCCGATAGATGTTTTTCCCACTCCGGGAGGGCCGTAAAGACAGATGATCTGCCCCTTTACGTCCGGCGCAAGCGCACGAACGGATATGATCTCGGTGATACGCTCTTTCACCTTTTTCAGACCGTAGTGATCCTTGTCGAGCTGCTTCTGAACCTTGTCGATATCGAGCTTATCCTTTGTGCGGATATTCCACGGCAGCTCAAGAACGGTGTCAAGATAGCTGCGGATAACCCCTGCCTCCTGAGAGGAATAGGACATCTTCACCAGTTTTTCAGCCTCGCCGACAAGCTTTTCGGTTATCTCCTCAGACAGGTTAAGAGCGCGGATCTTCTCTATGTAGCGGTCGGCTTCCTCCTGAGGATTGTCGCCTTCGCCAAGCTGCTTGTAGATCGCGCGGAGCTGCTCCCGGAGGTAGTATTCCCTCTGGTTTTTGTCCACCTGCTCTTTGACCTGCTCCTGAATGTCGATTTCGGTTTCGATTATCTCGATCTCGCTTTCCAGCATGGAGATAAGCATTTTCACGCGGCGGAGCAGTCCGTTTGCTTCCAGCAGTGCCTGCTTGTCCTCGACCCGCAGAACAACGTTGAAAACAACCTTTTCAAACAGCTCCGAGCAGTTTTCCTCGCTCATTATTCCCTCAAAAAGCTCTCTGGGCATTCTGGGGGAGATCTGCGCGTATTCCGCGAAAACATTCTTGAGCGCCCGTACTGCGGCTTCTTCTGTGCTCTCGGACAATGCCGCTCCGCGGTTCGGGATCTCTTTTACCTCGAACTGGAGATAGTCCTTGCCGCCAACGCTCTTTACGCGCTTTGCCCTAGTCAGACCCTCCACAAGCACTCTTGTAGAGCCGTCCGGAGTGGTAAGTATCTGCCGTACCTCGGCGATAACTCCCACCTCGTACATATCGGTGAGTTCCGGGTCGGTCAGCGAAGCGTCCTTCTGAGCCACAAGGAAAATATGTCCATTTCCGTCTGCGGCGGCTTTCAGCGCGTTGACTGAGCGTTCTCTGCCCACGTCGAAATGCAGAACCATTGACGGAAATACCACCAGCCCTCTGAGAGAGATTGCTGGGATAACTTCATTTATATTTTTGTTCATATTTATGTCCCCTTTCTCTGTTTGTGAATAATTTATGTCTTTTTTCACATTTCGGGTGAATAATTGTTGTTAAAAATGAATGCTTTCATATTATTATATAACACTTTCAACAAAATTGCAAGCCCTTATTTGTGGAATTTACAGCACATATTTCTGGGAGTCAGTGAAATATCAGATTGAACAGCAGATAGAGCACCGGCTGATGAAGAACGTATATCCAAAGCGTATAGCGTCCCACCGTTGCAAGCCACTTGATGTGGGTAGGATAGCAGAACTTGGGCAGAGAGCCGTTCTTTGCGAATATCCCGAAATAGCTTCCCGCAATGAACAGGAAAAACCATGGCAGCAGCGGGAAGTAGTCCGACGACTGGAACGAAGCGTTGTGAAGTCCCAGCGGGAACAGCACTCCAACGCTGTAAGCCTCCATCGGGAAGTGAAGCTGGAACAGATGCGGTATACCGAAATATCCCGGCTGGAATGTTCCGGAAACATATTCCATACCAACGTTCATCGTCAGAATGAACAGCAGAATGCTCACCGCAAGTCCCACCACAGAGGGCAGCATATCAAACAGCTTCTGACCCAGCCCAAACAGCATCATGCTCACTCCGAGAAAGTGCAGAATGCCGAAAAGAATAGTTCCATTTGTGAAAAACGGCATAACAAAGGTCATTATCATACCGATAAAGAAGCACTGCGCGCCGCGCTTGATGTTGTTTGAGGAATATCGGCAGACCGTCCCCGAAATAAATATGAAAGTCCCGGCGAAGATATCCCGTATAATATCGAACCAGCCGTCGAAAAATATCGGCACGTCGATATTATGAAGATATTTCAGGTCGTACATGGCGTGATAGACTACCATGCAGATTATGGCAAAGCCGCGTATCTCATCAAGAATGCCTACCCTTGAGGAAGCAGGCTTCTGTCTTGTGTTTTCCATTTATGTAGCTCCTTGTGTTTAGTGTACAGATAATATTCTATCACATTTTAAAAAAAATTACAATAAGAACTTGAACACTTTTCGATTTTGTGATACAATATAGTGTGAAATTCAGATGAAAATGAGGAAAAAGAATGAATTATACCGAAATCGGCGGTGTTAAAATAGAGAAAACCGCCGCCCTCGCGCCTATGGCGAGCGTTGCAGACCGAGCCTACCGCATTATGGCAAAGGAGTACGGCGCGTGCTATGTCGTGGGAGAAATGGCAAGCTGCAAGGGTCTGTGCTATAACGACAGAAAAACCGAGGAGCTGCTGTCGGTCACTCCCGGCGAAAGACCCATGGCGGTGCAGCTTTTTGGCGCAGAGCCGGAATTTATGGCTGCCGCAGTAAAAATCGCAGAAAAATTCAGCCCGGATATCATAGATATAAATTCCGGCTGCCCTATGCCGAAGATAGTAACCGGCGGCGCGGGCAGCGCGCTTATGAAAACCCCCGCGCTTTTCGGCGAGGTGGTTCGCGCGGCGGTGGACGCGGCGAGCGTTCCGGTAACGGTGAAGATCCGCAGCGGCTGGGACGATAACAGCATAAACGCCGTGGAAATGGCAAAGATCGCCGAGGAAAACGGCGCGTCGGCGGTTGCAGTCCACGGCAGGACAAAGGCGCAGCTTTATTCCGGCAAGGCGGATTGGGACATTATCCGCGCGGTGAAGCAGGCAGTAAATATCCTGGTCATAGGAAACGGCGATGTTTCCACTCCGGAGCTTTGCCGGGAGATGTACGAATACACCGGCTGCGATCTTGTAATGGTCGGCAGGGGAAGCTACGGCAGACCGTGGCTGTTCCGTCAGATAAAGGAATATCTCGAAACCGGGCATTATTCCCCCGACCCGACGCCAGAGGAAAGGCTTGAGATCATGCGCCGCCACATTGGGCTTATTGTTGCGGATAAGGGCGAGAAAATAGGCATGAAAGAAGCGCGCCGCCCGGCTTCGTGGTATCTAAAGGGAATGCAGGGCGCGGCGCACTTCCGCAATATGTGCAGTGAGCTTACAACGTTTGAACAATTAGAGCGCTTAATAGAACAAATAAAGACAGAACAAGATTAAGGAGAGCAAGACAATGAAGATCACTGAAAAAATCATACCTCCGCTTCACGTTTTTACGGAGATAAACGAGGAGAACGCACTGTTTACGAATGGATTAAACTGGTTAAAGCCCGATATTCCTCAGGAATTCTGGCTCAAAGGGTACGCTCACATAAACAACGAGCTGCTCATGACTGGGCAGACCTTAGGAGAGTATCTGACGGACGCGGTTATCTACTCTAAATCACCGCTTTTCGCGAAGATCGTTAAAGAGCCGACGGAGCAGCGCAAGAAGGCTCTGGCATACGATCTTACGGTATTGAAGAATATCGTCCGGGATTACACCAGCGCGGCAATTAAGGAAGCAATGGCGGAGAAGTTCGGCGCCAGCGCAGGGTACAGCGCTCTGCCGGATTTCGAGAGCGGAAAGTTCACCCTTACTGCGGACAGACTGCTGAAACGCGCCCAGAAGTACGGCACCGGCGAGTTTGCAAAGCACAAGGCTTTCACTTTCCGCGACAAGCAGCTTGTGCCGATAGACAGCATTGACCCGATCCGCCTCACCGACCTCAAGAATTACGAATTGCAGCGTAATCAGGTGGTTGAGAACACCCTCGCGTTCCTCAACGGACTTCCGGCGCAGAATGTTCTGCTGTACGGCGACCGGGGAACGGGCAAATCCTCCACGATCAAGGCAATTCTGAACGAATATGAGGAACTTCGTATGGTGGAGCTGCCGAAGTCGGAGATCGACGGACTTCCGGCGCTTTTCAGCCTGCTGAAGGACGTACCGCTGCACTTTATCGTGACGATAGACGACCTGACATTCTCTGAGAATGACGAGCGTTTCGGAGTGCTCAAAGCCACCCTTGACGGCAGCATTTCCGCCCGTCCGGACAATATACTTATTTATGCGACCACCAACCGCCGCAAGCTTATTAAGGAAACCAACGGCGATCGTTCCGTTGACGAGATCGGACGCAGCGATGCGGTGGACGAGAGTATGTCGCTTGCAGATCGTTTCGGTCTGTTCATAACCTTTACACAGCCGAACCGGGAGGTTTTCTTCGACATTGTGAGAAAGCTTGCCGAGGACAGAGAAATAGAAATAGACGATGATGAGCTAACACAGGCGGCGGAGCGCTTTGCGCTTAAGCGCGGCGGACGTTCTCCGAGAATTGCGCGGCAGTTCACCGACTGGCTCTGCTCAAGGATCGAACTGGGACTGGATTACTGATCATGAAAAAAACAACAGCTATCTTTGCCGCGCTTCTGGCGGCTGTAACGCTTACCGGCTGCGGTGGCGAAAGCTCTTCCGTGCCTACTGAGATCGTTATTGACGGAGCAAGCGCCGAGCCTGAAAACTCCGTATTTCCAGTGAAGCTTCCGGACGGGACGGTGATCGAAGCTGCGCCGGAAACCGTTGCAAGCCTTTCCCCGGCGGCGACTGAGATACTTGCGGAGCTTGGATATTCCGACAGACTGTGCGCCGTATGCCGTTACTGCGACTATCCGGAGGATCTTGTCAAGGTACAGGTCGGCAGCAGCGAAAATCCGGACATTGACAAGCTTGTTGAGCTTTCGCCTGATGTAGTTTTCACGCTGTCCGCGCTGGCGGAGCGTGAGATCTATACCCTTGAAACGGCGGGAATAACCGTAGTTGACCTGACTGCGCCGACCTCAGTGGAGGAATACGGCGAACTATACGGCACAGTCACAGCCGTTTTTGAGGGAGAGGAAGCCGCAGAAGTCGCCACTGAAAAAGCGGTTTCCCGTTTGAAATCAGCCGCATCTGCCGTGGAACTGGGTACGTTTGTGTATGTAACTCCGAAGCTCACTGCCGCAGGAGCTGATACCTTTGAGGGCGCGGCGCTGTCGCTCTGTGGGAAGAACATCTGCACCGGAGAGGGCTATGCAGCAATGACTGAGGATATTTCTGAAATACCGCAGTACATAATTGCCGCGGACAGCCTGACCGAGAATGAATTCAGCGGCAGTGAGTTGTATTCCGGAATGATCTCCGGCGGCGCAAAGCTTGTGTTTGTGCCGGCGGAGAGATTTGAGCGTCCCTCCGCAAGAATAGCCGAGGTTTTTTCGGCGATATCAGAGCAGCTTGCACAAACGGCTGAATAAATCATAAAATCGGGCGGAACTATGCAGCTCCGCCCGGCAGCTTGTCGAAAAAGTGGTTTTTGCCCGCGAAGTGGGCTTTTGAAATCCGTTTTTTGCCACGGGTTTCCCGGGGCAAAAAACACTTCTATCCGCACAACTGTGCGAACTGACGGCTTTGCCGGCAGTGAGTGCGGGCAGTGCGGATGCTCGGCGAGAAAGTCCCTTTAGGGACTTTTTCGACGGTCTGTCGGGCGGAACTATGCAGCTCCGCCCGGATTTTTACATGGGTGTTATGACATACCCGTTTTCTTTCCAGCAGTCGATGACCTTTCCGAGAATAGAAGCGTTTGTTTCCGACACGGCATGAAGCAGATAAATCGCGCCGTTATGCGTTTTCCCGGTGATCTTTTCATATGCCTGCTGCGGGTCGGGCTGATTGTTCACGTCCCAGTCGGGATAAGCGAAGCTCCACAGCACCGTGGTGTAGCCCAATTCCTTTGCGCAGGCAAGAACCCGCTCCGAAAACTCACCCATCGGCGGACGCATGACGTACATTTCGTAATTGAATTTCTCCTTGACGTAGTTGTGCAGCAGCGACAGCTCCGAATAAAGCTCGTCCGGCGAGCATTCCGGAAGTGAAGGGTGGCTCCATGTGTGGTTTCCAACGGTGTGACCCTCGTCTATCATTCGCTTGACAAGCTCCGGATTTCGCTCGCAGTAATCATACGTCACAAAGAACACTGCCCGGACGTTTTTTCCTTTCAGAGTGTCAAGAATCCCGGCGGTACAGCCGTTCTCATATCCCTCGTCAAAGGTGAGCCACAGACGCTTGGCGGAGCTGTCCCCGATGAAAAGTCCGCCCAGATCTCCGTATTCATTCTGCGCCTGAACAGCGCCAAGAGGACGGTTTTCAGAGTCTGTTTCAACGCCCATTCCGTAGGCTACTTTAGTATTGTCGTACTGCTCAAACCGCGCGTATTCAGACGCGGAGGGCGCAGCCGCCGTGACCGCCGCCAGAAACAGCGGTAATCCGTTATGCAAAATGCTCAGCCCCTTTCTGATTTGTATTTTATCTCATATTTAAGATCTCTGCCGGCGAAGTAGTCCTGAAGATTTTGCAGGGTTATCTCCGCAATGCTCTGCAACGCCTCTTTTGTAAGGAATGCCTGATGTGAGGTTATCAGAACATTCGGGCGGGAAACCAGCAGCGACAGTATCTCATCGGTAACAATTCGGTCGGAATTGTCCTCGAAAAACAGGTCGGTTTCCTCCTCGTAAACGTCCAGAGCGGCGCCGCCTACCCGCTTTTCGTTCAGCGCGTTAAGCAAAGCTTCGCTGTCGATCAGCTTTCCGCGGGAGGTGTTCACGATCAGCGTTTCCGGCTTCATGAGGGACAGCGCCTGCGCGTTGATGATATATTTTGTGTCCTTGGTGAGCGGGCAGTGCAGGGAGATTATATCCGAGCGTTTGAAAAGCTCCTCGCGGCTGACGTAATTAATGCCGCTGTTTTCCGCAGGGAACGGGTCGTTTGCAATTACCTCCATTCCGAAGCCACGGCAGATATCAATGAACGCCCTGCCGATCTTGCCAGTTCCGATAACTCCGGCGGTCTTTCCGTGGAGGTCGAAGCCGATAAGCCCGTTAAGGCTGAAATTAAAATCCCTAGTGCGGATATACGCCTTGTGAAGCTTTCGGTTGAGCATCAGGATCATGCCCATTGCGTGTTCCGCCACCGCATAGGGAGAATACGCTGGAACTCTTACGACCTTGATCTTTCCCAGCGCTTCCTTCAGCGCAACGTTGTTGTAGCCTGCGCAGCGCATTGCTAAGACCTCGACTCCGAGGTTCGCGAGAGTCTGCACCGTTTTCGTGCCTATATCATCGTTTACGAAGGCGCACACTGCGCGGCAGCCCTCGGCGAGCCGGGCGGACTCAGGGCGCAGGCGGCTTTCAAAGTACTCTATCTCAAAATCCTTGTTAAGCTTGTCGAAGTATATCCGGTCATACGGCTTGGTATCAAAGAATGCAATTTTTTCCATAGCTGTGCTCCTTATATAAAATATTGCAGCAATATTCTAGCCGGATTTTTTCGAATTATGCCGAAAGTTAAGAAATTTGTAAGAATTTTATCATGCTTTTTTTAAGAAAGACGTGTTATTATTGATTTGTCAGAAAAACAAAAATAATAGGGGGGAATCAAATGGATAAACAACGCGTGCTGGTTGTGGACGATGACCGGGAGATAGTTTCCGCAATAATGCTTCTGCTGGAGCGTGAGGGGATAGAAGCCGTTCCGGCATATAATGGCAGACAGGCGGTGGAACGTCTGAACGAGGGCGAAATACACCTGATAATCATTGACATCATGATGCCGGAGCTTGACGGTATCTCCGCAACGATAAAAATTCGTGCGGAGCAGAATATCCCGGTGATCATGCTTTCAGCGAAAACCGAGGAAAGCGACAAGATACTTGGGCTTTCCGTGGGAGCGGACGACTATATCACAAAGCCCTTTTCGCCTGCGGAGCTTGTCGCAAGGGTGAAGTCGCAGCTTAGGCGGTACATGACCCTCGGAGATTACGCGAACCGCAGCGGAGGCAGCGACATAATCCTCGGAGGGCTTGTATTGCACCGGGAGGAACGTCAGCTTGAAGCGGACGGAGAGCCGGTGAAGCTCACTCCGAAGGAGTATCGCATCGTGGAGCTGCTGATGTCAAATCCCGGCAGGGTGTTTTCCGCAGAGGAAATTTATGAGAGAGTATGGAATGAATCGGCATTTTCGGTTGAAAACACGATAATGGTGCATATCCGCAGAATTCGTGAAAAAATCGAGATAAATCCGAATGAGCCAAGATATTTAAAGGTGGTGTGGGGAATTGGATACAAAATGGAGAAAATTCAGCCGCAGCAGAGGGTTTAAGGGGCTGCTTGCGCTGATAATTATTGGAGCGGCTGCTGCGATAGGCGCAATTACCGGATATATCCCGGCAAGCAAATATTTAGTTCAGGGCTATGCGTGGGACGTTCTTGTTTACAGCGATTATGGGCATTCTGATACATACGGTAGAAAGATCATTCAATCAGCGTATAAGGTAATTGATTATATGGGTGCGGGAAAGCTTAACGAGTTGTCAGGCTGCGAGTATTATATCTGCGTGGAGTATAACGGCAGTGTTCTCTTCTCGAACGATGTTGAGCGTGAGTACCTGTATGAGATCGACAGCAGCGGAATAAGCTCCGTACACGGAGATCTGCCGAGATACTGCCATCTTTTCGGCTATGGACAACTTGATAATGGTGAAGTTATCTACGTTGGCATCTCCGAGCAGGATTATCGCAGCGAAGAAGCGAATTGGAACATTTCCCGGAGAAATATGCTTATCATCTTGTTTACGAGCATTGGTCTGCTTGCTATCAGCATTATAGCCGCAATAATTCTCGGCAGGCTTATCAGCGAAACTCCTGAGGGCGAAACGGTTTGGACGCGGTTTTGGGGGCTTCCTTTCGAGTTATCCGCGGGGCTGCTGACAGCTCTTATATGCCTTGCGTCAATGGGGCTTTCTCAATCGTATGATTCGTCATTGTATACGGATTTCGGCTTCACATTCACGTTTGAAAAAATCTGGTACATGGTTTGGTGGGGACTTACTGCGGCGGGTATCGCGGCGGTCGCACTGTACTTTGTACTGAGCATTTCTGCAAGATCAAAGAACCACAGACTCCCGAACGGTTTCCTTACATATGTTATCATCAGTCTGCTCTGGCGGGGTATCCGCGCAGTCTGCCGCTTCTGCAAGGAACTGTTCACCGGAGAGCTTTTCACAGCCGACAGGGCTTCACGCAAGCTTTTGATTATAGATATCGTTTTTCTGGCGTGTAGTCTGATCCTTGGTATATTGATGTTGTTTTTAACTAATAGCATCGTAGGACTTTGGCTGTGTGTGATACTATGGTTTGCAATTCTGGGGCTGTTTATTTTCGGAAGATATAAACTGCTTTCGGATGAAGCAAAGCTGGAGCAGCAGATAAGGGAACTGAGCCGCGGGAATTACAGCTATCACCCCCAGCTCAGCAAAAACTCCGCATATACTATAAGCTCCGATATACTCAGCCGCATCTCCGAGAAATACAGGCAGGGCATTGAGGAAAGCGTAAAAGCGGAGCGCATGAAAATAGAGCTTGTGACGAATGTTTCCCACGACCTCAAGACCCCGCTGACCTCGATAATAAGCTATGTTGATCTGCTGTCAAAGGAACAGCTTCCTCCGCAGGCGGCGGAATATGTGGAGATCCTGCAAAAAAAGTCCGAGCGACTGAAGAACATAGTTTCTGATGTATTCGAGCTTGCAAAGACCACCAGCGGGGAGATCGCAGTCGAGCATGAAAGAATAGATCTGACGCGGCTTTCCAACCAGACCCTCGCGGAAATGGAGGATAAGATCACCTCGGCGGGATTTGTGATAAAAACCGATATCTGCGAGCCTCCTGTGGAGGTGATAAGCGACGGAAAGCGGCTGTATCGTGTGATACAGAACCTTATGGACAACGCGCTGAAATATTCCCTCGCGGGAACTAGAATATACTACACTCTGCAAAAGACGGACAGCGGTCAGGCGGTAATTACGATAAAGAACATCGCAGGCTACGAGATGGATTTCACCAAAGAGGAGATTCTTGAGCGGTTTGCGAGGGGCGATAAATCCCGCACCACTGAGGGTTCCGGTCTGGGTCTTTCCATTGCGCAGGGATTCACCATTGCCTGCGGCGGAGAGTTTGACATCGACATTGACGGCGATATGTTCAAGGTAAAGCTGGTATTCCCGATAGCTCAGCCCGTTGAGGAACCCAAAACCGATGATCTCAAGCCGCAGACGGTGACGGCAGATGAGTAAAAGAAGTCTGTTGTCAGAGCGGCGCGGGCTGGCGGTTTTCAGCGAAAAGTCACTGATGATTGCGGCGGCTCTTGCTTCGCTGCTGCTCCAGATAATTTCGTTTTTCACCACATGGCAGGGCGCGGAGGCATATTTTTCCTCCGCGTTTCCGGCAGCGCCGCTGCTTTTTGCGGCTGCGGTGCAGTCGGTGGTGTATTTCTCAGCGAATTCAATACGCAGAAAAGCCGGAGCAGGAAAAATTACCGCGCTTATTATGGCGCTGTGCTGCTCCAGCTATTTCTCATTCGTGGGAATTTACAGCGCAGTAAATCCGCCGGAATTGTATCTCCAGAGGACATACAACGCGTATTCGGCGGAGCTTCAGGCGGTTGCCGATGAAATTAATTCCAAGCAAGACCTGAACAGCACCGCTGATATAAACAGGGCAGTGAATGCCGTGATCAGCCGTTATTCAGAGCTTGATTCTGAGGAAAAATCGCTTGATCGGCTTTCAGAGCAGCTTTCCGAAATTGAGGGAGAAGCAGCCTCCGGAATGACCCCGCCCTCTCGTTGGAATTACCCGACCTATGAGGATTACGCGGCGGCATATCAGGCATACGCTGCGAGCATTTCCCAGGGAAATTCCGAGGATAAGAGGGTAAGGACTGCGGCGCTGCTTGCGGAATACGGATTCGAAAGCTCCTCGGATATCGCCGGAAGAACCGCGGAGATCACCGCGGAGCAGTCGCTGATCGAGGGTACTCTTTCGGCGTCCGGCAGCGGAATATACACAAAGGCTGAGCAGCTCAGATCGGCAATGCTTGCCGGGGACAAAACAGCAGCGGAGCGCATATTCTCTTTGTACGAGCAGATCTCCGGTGAGCGTCTGGAATTTGCCGCAGATCAGCCCGAAATATCGACCGGTCTGCCGGAATACTCTGTCCTCGCAGGGGATAAATCGCCTGCGGCAGTGCGCGAGAGGATACTCGGCTATATCTCGTCAGCCTGCGATGTTCTGAATGCTGCCGGAGCGGAGGTTTCCTCAAACAATTACCCGGTGGAGAATATCTACACTCTGCCGCTGAGAGCGGTGTTTGAGGATTTCAGCACTGACGCGGCGGTATCGCTTGCGCTGGCGATGCTTGTGGATCTGCTGTCGCTGGCGGCTGCGGTGATCTATGCTCAGAAAAAGAGCGTTCTTACAGCGAAAACGACTGCTCAGGCTGCGGCGTCAGACGAGCGGTACTTTGAGCAGAATATCGCCAACGCATTGCAGCTTGGTATCTACGCCGACGGCGGAGAATATTACGGAGCGTGGGACGAAAAACAGCTTACCGAGCGGCTTGCGGGGTATGTTTGCAGGTTCTCGGCGGCGGATTTTGCTGCGGAGCAGGGGTGTACTCTGCTTGCGCCGAGGGAGGCTGTCCGGGATTATGAGCTGCTGACGGCTTTCCTTTGTCAGTGCGGCTATGCGAAGCTTCTCACCGCAGAGGAGCTGAAACTGCTAAGCGGTGTCGAAAACGGCGCTCAGACTGAGTGGAACGAAGAATTCAACGGCGGAGGGGTTCTTCTCAAAACCAAATTCCTTTTGTGGGTGAGCGAAAAGAGCGCTGGAAAGGCGGTGCTGTGATGGATATTACTGTTTTCCTCGGCGCGGGCATTGCTGCGGAGCTTATACTTTCGCTTGTACGGCTTAAATATACCCGGCGCGGACTTATCTGCTGGACGCTTGCGGCTGTGGTGCTTCTGATGTGCTGCGTGGTGTATTTCGCTCAGGCAGGAGAGCTGACCGTGGATATACGCGCTGTACTGCGATGCGCTGCCGGAGTGGCTGTGATAATCGGAGCGGCGCTGCTGGTAGAGCTTATCTCTCCCTCGCGTCGGAGGAGAAAAGCCAAAACCGATCTTCCGGAAGCGCCGGGTGAGAGGTCACTTAACCTTGTGCTCTCAATTTCGGCTGGAATTCTTTGCGGAGCGGCATTTCTTCTTATGCTGACCGGGGATTGTGTAAACGGGATAATTCTCATTATTTTTCCGGCGGCGGCAGCGCTCCGTCAGACCTCGTATTTTATGCGGCGTTCGCGTTATGACACCGCGCAGGAGCAAACTCCGGAGAGCAGGCGCACAAGACTTACAGAACGCATTTCCGGTGAAAAATACAAACTATGAGCAAGTTACCTAATTTAGCTAAAATGGCACGACAGAAAATCTCTGTTCGTGTCATTTTTGTGCTTGCGATGTTGTGTAACAAACGGTTTATGTAAATTTACCATATATTTTTATATTTTTCTGGAAAATCTATTGCATTTTTTCAAACAATGTGATAAAATAGTGATAATCGGTTTGGTATGTGTATTATATGCCGTTCCGCTGCAAAAGTAATTGTAAGGAGGACGCCCATGTCCCCGAAGCTAAGCGAACTTATCACCCTGTTAAAGGGTCACAGAGTATTTATCCAGACGCATAATTTTCCTGACCCTGATGCTATCGCCAGTGCATTCGGGCTTCAGGTGCTTCTGGAACGGTTCAAGATACCCACAATAATATGTCATCATGGAAATATTGAACGTACCGCCACCGCTAACATGGTTGCGGAGTTCGGAATTCAGATGACGGTTGCCTCTGAACTGAAGGATATGACCAGCGATGATTACATAATCACCGTTGATTCCCAGAAAGGAAACGCAAATATTCTTGACCTTGTGGGAGATGAAGTAGCTTGTATAGACCATCACCCCACATTCTGTCCGGCGGATTACAAGTATAAGGATATCAGGATCGTAGGAAGCTGTTCCACGTTGATCGCGGACTATTATATGTCCTACAAGATGGATATGCCGCAGGCGGTGGCAACTGCGCTGCTGTACGGGCTGAAAATGGATACGGCGGATTTTACCCGTGGTGTGACGGAGCTTGATATTGCGGTTTACAGTTATCTGTTCCCGAAAGCCGATAATCAGCTTATCCGGAAGTTCCAGTCCGGAATAATCCAGTATGACGAGCTTGAAGCGTTTGTCGATTCCATGAAGAATATCGACATCTATAACGGAGTGGCTTTTGCTTTCCTTAACTTCCAGTGCGCGGACGCGTTTGTGGCGACAGTTTCTGACTTTATACTGAACCTTGACGTGGTGAATTTCGCGGTGGTTTATTCCCGCCGTGAAAAGGGCTTCAAGTTTTCGGTGCGTTCCGAGCTTGACGAGCTTAATGCCGGAACGATAGCGCAGGAAGCGCTGAAAACCGTTGGAAGCGGCGGCGGACACCGTTCAATGGCGGGCGGATTCGCTGAGGAGAGCAAGCTTCTTGATATCAGCATTGAGTTCAACCGGGTTATACAGAACCTGTTCCTTGACGTGATTGACGGATTCCGTCCCAAGGCTGAGGAGCCGAAGGAGGAACCTGTCAAGGAAAGCGAAGACGTAATGGATATATAATAAATCCGGCGGCGCAGAAAAATTTGCGCCGCTTTTTTTACTTAAAGAACTGGAAAAATATTTTATCATCAACTCCAGCTATTGACAATAAGCGCAATCAATGATATAATTATAATAACTATAAATATATATAAGCGCAGATGCTCGGACGGGGAAGTCTGCGTTATTGAGGGAAAATATGAAATATAATAAAGCAAGGGCTGTCTGCGCCATTTTTGCTGGAATTATTCTTACCGGGTGCAGCTCAGGCAAGGTGGAATCCGGAGTAAGCGTTGCGGATTTCGGCGATTCCGGCGGGGTGAATTATTCCCATGAGGATATTCCTGCTGAAAGCAAGCCTATTTCGTCTGCTTCTCATACTCAGGATACATCGACGCATGAGCCTCCACAAGCAGACGATGACACTTCGGAAGAACACGTTTCGTCGCCCGCAGAAGAGTCATCAGCACAGCAGCAGACAACGACAAAAGACAGTTCACACGTTACCGAAACGAGTGTGCCATCGTCAGAAACCACAGCGGCGACAGAAAAAACGTCCGCAGCCACCGAAAAAACAACTGTTATTTCTACGACAACTGCCGAAACTCTGCCGGTGGAAGTTCCCGACTATGATTTCGGGAGCAGCACCTACACTGCGGTAAATTATTCGGAGGTCAAGGGCGTCTGGATAAGCTACATAGAACTATCTGAGATACTCACCGGTCAGTCGAGGGACAGCTTCCGTAAGAATATCTCGGAGGTATTCGACAATTGTGTTTCTTTCGGGATAAACACGGTCTATGTCCATGTGCGTTCTCACAGCGATGCTTATTACAGGTCTGAGCTGTTCCCGTGGTCGCGGTACGTTACCGGAACACTCGGCTCCGACCCCGGCTTTGACCCGCTTGATATCATGATTAACGAAGCGCATAGCAGAGGTTTGTCGTTTCAGGCGTGGATAAATCCGCTGCGCGCGTGCAGTACTTCGCAGCTTTCCTCATACGGGAATTACCCAGTATATTCCTATGCGACAGGCACCGGTACGGCGGGTAATTATGTCGTGGACGTCAACGGAACTTATTATCTCAATCCTGCTTACGATGAGATAACAGAGCTTATCGCGGCGGGAGCGTCGGAGATCCTCGCAAATTACGATGTGGACGGGCTTCATATTGATGATTATTTCTATCCGACAACCGACGCCTCCTTTGACAGCAGCGCCTATTCCGCAAGCGGTTACGGAAGTCTGTCGGATTTCCGGTTCGCAAACTGTGACAGAATGGTGTCCGAGCTTTACCGCGCAGTAAAAAGCGCAAATCCCTCTGCGGTATTCAGCGTGAGCGTTCAGGGCAGGATAGACAACAACTATACCCAGCTTTACGCAGACGTGCGTAAATGGTGTACTAATCCCGGTTATCTTGATGTGATAATCCCGCAGATCTATTACGGCTTTGAGAACTCCGCAGCGCCCTATCAGTCTACACTTAACGAATGGGAGAAGCTTGCGCAAAAGGGCGGGATCCCGCTTGTCACCGGGCTTTCAGTGTCAAAGATAGGCATTGAGGATACATGGGCTGGCAGTGGAAAATATGAGTGGATAAATAACAGCGACATAATCTCCCGACAGCTTTCCGCAGCGAAGAAATGCGGCTCCTACGGTGGCTTTGCACTGTATAGCTACCGCAGTATTTTCTCACCTGATCCCGCTGTAAGCGCTGCGGTGAATAAAGAGATATCGGCATTAAAAGACATAATATAAAACGGGGAAAATAAAATGAACAGAATGATTAAAGGGCTGATCGGCGCGGCGCTTTCGCTGAGTATTCTCACAACGGCAGCGTTTGCTGAACCTGTGAGTGGGGAGTTATCAGAGCCTGCTGAAGAACAGGTAACTGCTGCGGATCTTGTTTCCGGCGAAAGCATGGTATATCTTCAGTCTGGAATGCGCGCGGTCACGATCACGCCCACGGTGGATTTCTATAAAGGAGAACAGACGGACGCATCTCTTGCGGAGGAGCTTCCTGTACTCTTTGAGGAGCTTTCCGGATATGACATGAACGCAGTGGTTATTAACACCGACTGTGACGGCGAGAAATGCTATGATCTGGACATGAGTTCCGGAAGAGGGGCGCTCGGCACGGTGATAGATTCCGCGCATGAAAACGGCTTCTGCGCTTATGTCCAGCTTGACGTCAATTCCCTTATCAGCGATGTGTTTGAACAGGGCGGAGGACTGAAAAACGGCTTCTCCGCGGCGGTGCATAAGTTTGCCATGAAATATGCCTGCGAGGGGATCATTCTGACGAACTACTACACCAGCGATACGCCGGAGATGTTCGCAGAATATATGAGAAGCGGCTCTGGCATAGGCTACGATAATTGGCTGTACGAAACCAACGAGTACATAATCCGTACCTTATCCGAGGTTATTCGGCGCACCTGCAATACTACCGCTGTCGGACTTCTTATCACCGATATGTGGGCGAATTCCTCTTCAAACGAGGAAGGTTCTGCGACTGTTGATACGGTTCAGGCGCTTTATGACGGCTTCTGCGACACGCGGGAATACCTCCGCAGCGGCTATGCGGATTTCGTCATGGTGAAAGCCTATGGAACTGACTCAGACGCTGCGCTCGGCTTTGAAAATGTCATCTCATGGTGGTATGATATTGCGCAGCAGACCGGGACAAAGCTCTATGTGCTGCACCTCAACGAGCGGATAGGGCAGTATTCCGGCTGGTATGAGGATCAGCTCCTGCGGCAGCTCACCATAATGGAAGATTACCCGGAAAACGGCGGAAGCTGCTTTAACTCGCTGGCGGGACTGCGCAGCAATCCTCTCGGCTCGACTGATACGCTGCTGAAATACTTTGATGAACAGATCAACACTGAAAGTTTGTTTGATACTCTGCAAATGACTTCGCCTTCCCAGACGAATTTTGTCACCTACGACAGCACGGTGAAGTTCATGGGAACCTTTGACGAGAATTTCGATGTTCTGTTCGACGGAGAAAAGGTTAAGCTGAACGAAGCGGGCACTTTCTATTTCCAGAAAGAGCTGAACGTAGGAAAGAACACCTTTGTTGTTGAGCACAAGGGCAAGAAGATCTATTATACGATAGACAGGCAGGTCGATGTGCTGAGATCCATTGAGCAGACAAAGGACATTGTTGTTGAGGGAGGATCAAAGGTAACTCTTGAAGCCGTGGCATACAGCGGCAGCAAGGTCAGCGCAACTATCGGCGGAACAACGGTCACGCTGAAGGAAAAGACCGGCGCAAGTGAGGATCTTGACGCTAACTCGGATTATGCGAGATTTGTGGGTTATTACACTGTCCCTGAGGGTATTGTCGGACAAGAGCAGTATCTTGGCAGCGCCTCCTACTATGCGGTATACAAGGGAATCGAGGAATACATGACCGGCGGCAGTATCACTGTCGAAGCCAAGCCTGAGCCTATAAAGGACGTCACTGTCGGAGATTTCGTTGATCAGTCCAGTGCGGGAACAGGAGAAATTGTCGGAACTATCGCTCCGGTGGTAACAGACAGCGAGTATGTTACCTATATAAAGACGCTTAATAATTACACGACGGTTTATGACAGCCAGACCACCGGCTCAGCGCCTACGCCCACGCTTTCACAGCTTCCGGCGGGATCTCTTGATTATTACAAGAGCGCTTCCGGAGATTATATCATCAGCACCAGCGGAAGAAGATACCGTTCGTCAGATGTTACGACCTTCTATGATACCGGACTTGGAGAGAACAAGCTTTACGTCAAGGCGGTTGGCAACTCTGGCGGAAAGAGCTTCCTGAAAATACACTTAGACTATAAATCCACGTTCAACGTGACTACACCGGTCGCATTCGTTGCGCAGGACGACGGTCCCTACGGTGTAACCTCGTACAATCCGACCAAAGTCGAGATAGTATTCGATAACGTGACGAGCGTTACCAAGCTTCCGGATTTCGATAGCTGCTCGCTTTTCAGCGCCGGAAGCTGGGATACTGTGGAGCAGAACGGCGTGCCAAAGTTCCGTCTTACCCTGACGCTGAGGCAGTCCGGAATTTACAGCGGCTGCGGCGCGTATTATGACGAAAACGGCGATCTGATGATTACCTTTGACGTTCCCACTGCGTCCCTTTCGGGAAAGGTCATTGTAATTGATCCGGGTCACGGTTATGGAAAAACCGCGACTAAGCTTGACCCCGGCGGAGTGGGATATGTTACCGAGCAGTCTGTAAATCTTGCAGTATCAAAGCTGCTGGAAGAAAAGCTGACCGCAATGGGCGCAACGGTTGTCCGGCTTAAGACCGAGAGTGAGTTTATTTTTACAGAAACAAGACCGACAGTGGCGAGAACTTACGGAGCGGATATGTTCATATCGCTGCATTGTAACTCAGTGCTGAACGAGCAGGCTCACGGCGTTGAAACCTACTATTTTACGCCGTTCTCACAGCCGCTTGCGAAGTATATCAATGATAATCTGGTGTCATACTATGACAACACTGTTTATGCGGACGGTACCAACAGCAACCGCGGCGACAAGTACAGCTATTATCTTGTTACCCGCCAGCAGGATTTCCCGTCGGTGCTTGTGGAAATGGGATTTGTAACTAACGAGCGTGAATGTATGGTAATGGCTGACCCGTCACATCAGTCTGAAATAGCGCAGTGCATAGCAGACGGAGTAAAGGCGTACTTTGCACGAAGCACCCTTAGCTACTCCGGCAGCGGAAGCAGCGACGCTCCGGAAAACGGCGGCGGAACTACATTGCCCAGCGAGCCGGAAATACCCGTTACGCCAGATTTGCCGACTGTGCCAGATGATCCCGATTATCCCGGCGATCCCGGCGATACCGGGGAAGAAAGCCAGCCTGAAATTACCGACCCCACGACCTCAGAGCCGGAAGTGCCCGACACATCTGAACCCTCAGAACCGGAGCTTCCCGATGACGAAGACACATCAAGCTCAGAGGAGGAAACATCTTCTGAATTCATGGGAATTCCAGTGGGCTGACCTCATTTACTTTATGAGAGAATAGAAGATGAATTTTTTGAATAATTCTCCTCTTGTACTTGCATTTTCACTCTCCCTGTGATATAATAAAGCTAATGAAAATAGGTAATTTTCAGCGGGGAAGCTGAATATAGTTACAGATACAAGATAAATATATTGGAGGAAGATATATGTGCGGAATAGTAGGCTACATAGGTCAGCGCGACTGCACTGACGTACTTATGGACGGTCTGGAGAAGCTGGAATACCGCGGCTATGACAGCGCGGGTATTGCGGTATTTGAAAAGACCGGCATAAAGACGGTGAAAACCAAGGGAAAGCTTGTGGATATGCGGAACAAGCTGGAAAAAGAGGGAAGCCCTGTCGGTCACTGCGGAATAGGACATACCCGCTGGGCAACTCACGGCGAACCAAGCGACCAGAATTCCCACCCGCATTCCAACGGCAGAGTGACA
Organism: Oscillospiraceae bacterium; assembly: GCA_017829075.1. The sequence continues at coordinate 68,674 of JAGAJA010000012.1, forward strand.
ATTGTTCACAACGGAATTATCGAGAACTACATCGAGCTTAAGGAATTCCTCACCGAGAAAGGGTATACCTTTAATTCCCAGACCGACAGCGAGGTGGTTGCCTGCCTGCTGGATTACTACTATTCTGAAAGAAATCCTCTGAGGGCTATCACCGAAACCGTCAAAGAGCTTCAGGGAAGCTATGCTCTGGGGATAATGTTCAAGGACTTCCCGGACAGAGTTTACGCGACACGAAAGGAATCGCCGCTGATCGTAGGCATCGGCGAAAACGAGTATTTCATAGCCAGCGACATTCCGGCGTTCCTGAAATACACAAAGAATTACGCGCTGCTTGACGATGACGATATCGTGTGTATGCAGGGCGATAAGATCGAGTTTTTCGATGTACACGGACTCCCGGAGAAAAAGGAGATCAGCGTTGCGGAATGGGACATTGAACAGGCGCAGAAGTGCGGCTATCCTCACTTTATGCTCAAAGAGATCGACGAACAGCCGGAGATCGTTGCCAAAACTCTGGAGTCCTGCTGCAAGGACGGCAAGCCGTATTTTGAGAATATCGGACTTACAGACGAGCTTCTGCGTGATGTGAAGCGGGTGTTTGTGGTTGCCTGCGGTACGGCAATGCACGCAGGAATTATCGCACGTTATGCTATCGAGCAGCTTGCGAGAGTTCCGGTGACGGTTGAAGTCGCATCGGAATTCCGATACATGAACCCGATAGTCGGCGAGGGAGATCTTGTAATAGTTGTTTCCCAGAGCGGAGAAACCGCCGATACAAAGGCGGGTCTTGAGCTTGCCAAGCAAAAGGGCGCAAAGACTCTTGCGGTTGTCAATGTCAAGTACTCCGCTATTGCCCGTCAGGCGGATATGTATATCCATACACTTGCAGGCCCGGAGATCGCGGTTGCTTCCACAAAGGCATATACTGCGCAGATATCGGTGCTGTATCTTCTTGCGTTCCGTTTCGCATATGCAAGGGGCACGATCGACGAGAGACGCTTGAAGCAGCTCACCGCGCAGCTTCTTACCGCACCTAAAGCAATTCAGGACGTCATAGACCGCAAGCAGGACTGCCAGTTTATCGCAAGCAAGCTTGTAAATGCGGATACTCTGTTCTTTATCGGCAGAAGCTTTGATTACGCGCTATCTCTGGAGGGCTCATTGAAGCTCAAGGAGATAAGCTATATCCACTCCGAAGCGTATGCGGCGGGCGAATTGAAGCACGGAACGATTTCGCTTATCGAGCCGGGAATTCCGGTGATAACCGTTGCAACTCAGTCCTCGGTGCTTGCTAAGACCATAAGCAATATGGAGGAGGTCAAGGCGCGGGGCGCGGTCATCATTGCGGTTTGCAGAAAGGGAACAGTTTTCGCGGCGGATACCGTGGATATGAAGCTTGAAATAGACGCAGAGTTTGACGATATGCTTGTTCCGCTGCCGACAGTGTGCGCATTGCAGCTTATCGCGTATTACACCTCGGTGCTTCGTGGCATTGACCCGGATAAGCCGAGAAATCTTGCTAAGTCAGTTACAACCGAATAAATCAAAGGGTGCTTCTGAATTGAGAAGCACCCTAAATTTTTATGTACAGCTTTCGATAGCCTTTCTTCCGCTGGAGTAGGAGAGAACAGCGGAAGCCGCCGCCAGCGCCGGAAGTCCTCCGTAGAACATAATTCTCAGCAGCATCTGATCTGCGCCGTTATCAAGTGTGCTTACAAGCAGCCAGATAAGAAGCCCCAGAACTACTACCTCGGTCACGATGTAGAGTACCCCGGTGAACCGTGCTCCTATCTTCATGGCAAGCGGGAACAGCGGCGCAAGCACTATCATCTGATATAGCCCGATACATAGCGGCAGTGTTATCATGAGTTCAAGATTTACACCGAATATCAGAGCGCCAACAAGGTTGAATGCAAGCGATGTAAGGGTCAGAATGCCTACGATGATTCCGCTTGAGGCAAGCTTTGCGCCGATTATCTCACTTCCAGTGACCGGGAGTGTACGCTGCATTTTCGCCCAGCCGCTGTTTACGTCAGCTTCAAGCGTATTAAGCACAAAGGAGGAGAACAGGCAGATATTCACCAGATTTATCAAACCATACATGATAACTGACATCAGTTTAGTTATCTCGTTGTTTGCTCCGACATTCATTCCGCCACCTCCGAATAACAGTGTAATGTTCGGAAACAGCATCAGCAGAAATCCTGCAATTATCTGAAATCTCACAGTGTACAGGTCTTTAAGGATCAACCCTTTCATCAGCATACACCTCTTTTCAGCAGCTTCGTGCTTATTGCGAAAAATCCGGCGTATACCGCCAGCGCTGCCGCAGCGAAGATCATCAGGAACCGTACATCAAGCAGATTTTCCAAGTCAAAGAGCAATATCTCAAGACGGTATACCGTCATTATCGGCAAAACGATACCAAAGCCGATGATTATTCCGACAGTAAGACCAGCCTTTTCCGCGCTTTTCATCAGCATAGTGGTAGGAAATACTATCCATTCAACCATACTCGCGAGAACAGCCACAAGAGGAAGCACCCCGAACAGCGTCTGATCCACATAGGACGGAAATACAGCCCGGTATATCAGCAGCAGAGCCAATCCGAGAAGCAGTCCCAGACCGGTGCAGACAATATTTATGATAAGCTGCGACAGCAGAAAACTGTTCCTCGGCATGGAAGAGAGTGTGTAGTTCAGAAATCCGGACTTGATGTTCTTTTCAAGGTCGCGGGCAAAGAATTCCGACAGTATCACTATCGGCAGCAGCGGCAGAATATAAACGCACAAAAATCCCAATCCGAATGTGTCACCAGATTCTTTAACGAGATTAAGCACCACTGAGCCAACCGCCGCAGAGCAGAGAAATGCGGCTGCCGCTCCGATAAAATACCCTCGATTGAGTTGCAGCGCGGAGTAAAACAAACCTTTCATGTCACTTCTCCTTTACATAATATACCATCAGCTCGTCAATACTTGGCGTATCCTGCGCGATCTGAGGGTACTTTTCGAATGCCTTTGTAAGCACCTCGTTGGAGAACTTACCTTTCCTCATGCCGATGATATCCGCCGTGTCGATCAATTTCAGCTCTTCGTCCGTACATTTAAGAATGCGGTGCTGCTCTTTAAGCGCGTTGCGCTCCTCAGTGAATATCATTCGTCCGTTGTGGATAAATCCTATGTAGTCCGCAATATGCTCAAGGTCGCTTGTTATGTGAGTAGAGATGAGTATTGAGTGATCTTCGTCCTGCATGAAATCCAGCAGGATATCAAGTATTTCACTTCGCATTACCGGGTCTAGACCGCCGGTTGGCTCGTCCAGAACCAGCAGCCGGGGACTATGAGACAGCGCAGCCGCAATGGATATTCTCATCTGCATACCCCTTGAAAAGCTCTTCAGCTTTTTGTCCGTTGGAAGTCCGAACCGTTCCAGCCAGCCAAAGAAAGCCTTGCTGTCCCAACTCCTGAATACACCGCCGAGAACCTTATCAAGCTGCTTACCGGTAAGATTTTCTGGGAAAGGAAGTTCATCGAATACAACTCCGATCTGCTCCTTTGTTTCTTTAGGCAGTTTTCCGGAGTTCTCACCCAGAACTGTTACAGCGCCGCTTTCCGGCTTTAGAAGTCCGAGTATCGCCTTTATCGTTGTGGATTTGCCTGCGCCGTTTTCGCCTATTAGTCCCATTACCGTTCCGCAGGGGACAGTGAGGTTTATGTTATCCAATGTGAACTTCGGGTAACGGCAGGTCAGATTTTTGATTTCAATGCTGTTTTCCATAATAATACCTCCAAAAAAGCACAAAAATAGTAATATATAGAAATTATAAACCGCAAAATGGGTAAACTGTTATACAGGCTTATTCCATATAGATTTTCAGGATATCCGCAAGCTCATCGTAGGTAATTCCGCACCGCTGTGCGGTTTCTGCGGCTTTTGACAGGTACTGCTCAATTTCACGGAGCGTCTGCTCGCGGAGCATTTCGGGATTTTGCGCGGATACAAAGCTTCCGCGTCCGGTATAACTTTCTATCAGCTTTTCCTGTTCTAATATTTCATAGGCGCGTTTTGTGGTTATGACGCTCACCCGAAGATCCTGAGCCAGCGCTCTCATTGACGGGAGCGGATCTCCTTCCTTTAGTTCCCCGGAAAGTATCTTAGCCTTTATCTGCGATGCGATCTGGTCGTAGATCGGTGTTCCGGTGGAGTTTGTTATTACAATGTTCATGTAGCCTCCATTTCAATGGGTATAATGTGTATATGCTGTATATACAATATATCACATAGAAACATTTTTGTCAATAGGTTTATAAAAAATTTTTTCACCTGTTTTGTTTCAGAGCATAAAATGTAATACTGATTCTTAATTACCTTATAGACAAAGTCTATAAGGTGAGCCGCCTGCAAGGCGGCTTGTCAAAACCAAAGGTTTTGACAGAATCAGTATTGAACGGCTTTCCTGCGGCTTCGCCGCTCCAACCGCTTTGGCAGTTGGTTCAACCTATAGACAATGTCTATAGGTTGATTAGGAAATAGTATAAGAGAAAATGCGAAGGGGGATAATGCCATGTGCGGAATTGCAGGACAGATCGGCTTTGAAGAGGATATGCGCCGAATGAGCGGCGTAATGCAGCAGATGAGCGCGGTTTTAGCGCCAAGAGGTCCGGACGCGTCCGGTATCTACTGCGATGAAAATGCGTTTATGGTACATCGCCGGCTGATAGTAATTGATCCGGAGAACGGCGCACAGCCGATGAGCTATGAAAACTACACTCTTGTGTATAATGGTGAGCTGTACAATACTGCGGAGATCCGCAGGGAGCTTGAACGTAAAGGTATCGAGTTCATCGGTCATTCCGACACCGAGGTAGTGCTAAAAGCCTATGCCGTGTTCGGCGAGGACTGCGTAAAGCAGTTCAACGGGATCTTTGCATTTGCTGTGTGGGACAGCAGAAAGCACACATTGTTCCTTGCGCGGGACAGGATCGGCGTTAAGCCGTTGTTTTACAGCCTGACAAGGGACGGCATAGTGTTTGCCAGCGAAATAAAAGCTTTGCTCAAGCACCCTGCTGTGAAGCCGGTAGTTACTCAGGACGGAGTGGCGGAGATAATGCTGATAGGGCCTGCGAAGCGCACTGGCAGCGGAGTATTCAGGGATATCAAGGAGATTCCTGCGGCGCACTGCGGTGTGCTTAATGAAAACGGATTTACTCTGCACAGATACTGGGAGCTGAAAGCCCAGCCCCACACCGAAAATTTCACCGAAACCTCGGCGCACGTCCGTGATCTTATTACAGATGCGGTAAAGCGGCAGCTTGTCAGCGATGTACCGCTTTGCTGCTTTTTGTCCGGAGGACTTGACAGCAGCGTGATCTCCGCAATTGCCGCAAAGGAATATGCGCAGCAGGGAAAACAACTTTCCACATGGTCGATAGACTATAAATTCAATCATCAGAATTTTAAGGCGAGCAGCTTCCAGCCGGACGAGGACGCTCCATGGATAGTAAAGATGGCTGAATTCCTAGGCTCGGATCATACCAATGTGGAGCTTGACACTGCGGAGCTTGCAGACGCGCTTACCGACTCCACCCGCGCAAGGGATCTTCCGGGAATGGCTGACGTGGACAGTTCGCTTTATCTGTTCTGCCGGGAGATAAGGAAGAAATTCCCGGTGGCATTGTCCGGCGAGTGCGCAGATGAGATCTTCGGCGGCTATCCATGGTATCATCGAAAGGAAGTACTTTTCTATGACGGATTTCCGTGGTCAACCGCAGTTCCGGAGCGTGCCGCTCTTATGAAGAGAAGAATGTCTGCCTGTGAAGCGGAGGAATATGTCCGCAGAAGCTATGACCGCTGTATTGCCCAGACCGATTATCTCGATTCGGATAATCCCACCGCACGCCGCATGAGGGAGATGTTCCTGCTTAATCTGGATTACTTTATGGCCACTTTGTTGGACAGAAAAGACAGAATGTCAATGGCGCACGGACTTGAGGTTCGCGTTCCATTCTGCGATTACAGGATCGTGGAATACGCGTATAATATCCCATGGGAGATGAAATCCTACACCGGACGTGAAAAGGGACTTGTGCGCCATGCAATGGAGGGTATTCTTCCGGAGGACGTTCTATGGCGAAAGAAAAGCCCCTATCCAAAGACGCACAATCCGAATTATATGGAGCTTCTCAGCAACAGACTGCGTGCCCTGATCAATTCCGAGGACTGCCGGCTTACCGAGATAGTGAGCGGCGACAAGCTTCGTGAAATGCTGGACAGCGGAGGCGCAAGCTTCACGAAAAACTGGTATGGACAGCTTATGACTGTTCCTCAGATCTATGCTTATATGCTCCAGATAGACGAATGGCTCAAGCATTATGACGTTATTCTGGAGTGAAATTCAAAACTGACAGGTTGTTCCGTAGTAAAGTAATTGAATTATTATTTGCCGCCTGACTGCAAGAGTGTAGTCAGGCAGTTTTTTTGGCAGGGTATATAATTCAGAAAAAATATGTGCCGCTATATTTTTTTCAAACCGGTTGCAATTTAAGAGAAAATGTGGTAAAATATAATTTGAACATATTATGCGGGATAACCGCGAAAGGATAGAAGAAAATGAATATTGCAGTAGTAGGACTTGGACTTATCGGAGGTTCGTTTTGCAAGGCTCTGAAAGCCAATACTTTTCACCATATCATGGGACTTGACACTGATAAGGAAACTGTCAGAAAGGCTCTGGAGCAGGGCGCGATCGACGAGGAGATCGACGAGAGCAGGCTTTGTGAAGCCAATCTCACCGTAATCGCTCTTTATCCCGTTCCCACTGTCGAGTTCGTAAAGCGAAACGCAGACCGCTTCAAAAAAGGCTCTATCGTAATTGATGTTGGCGGCGTAAAGGGGTATGTTGTACGGAACAGCTCTCCTGTTCTTGACGAAAAGGGCGTATTTTTTCTCGGAACACACCCTATGGCGGGAACTGAGAATTCCGGCTTTGATTATTCCACTGCCACCATGTTTGAAAAGGCAAGCTATATCCTAACTCCCACCGAAACCACCCCGCAGATCGTAATTGATCTTGTTACAACGCTGGGAAGCTGCATGGGCTTCGGACAGGTGGTTATCGCAACTCCGGAACAGCATGACGCAAATATCGCATACACTTCGCAGCTTGCGCACGTTGTTTCAAATGCGTATGTAAAAAGCCCCTCTCTATTTCGGGCGGACGGCTTTTCCGCAGGAAGTTTCCTCGATCTGACGAGGGTGGCAAAGCTGAATGAGGAGATGTGGTCGAGCCTGTTCCTCTGCAATAAAGAGGCTCTGCTGTTCGAGATAAACACGATCATTGAGAAGCTCACCGAATACCGCGACGCTATGGTGAACGACGACAAGCCGACACTCAAAGCGCTGCTGAAGGACGGCAGGGAGCTTAAGGAAAAGAGCCTCGAATTCTATGGTCAGGAGAAGCGCTGATGGCTGAAAAGCAGACCCCTACCATTGCATATGTAGTGTCGCTGTGCGGAATTATGTGCGGACTGGCGATCGTGCTGATGTTCTGTCTTGGCATGGTTCCGGGCTTTGAGTATATAAGTCCCGCAGTTGCCGGAGTGCTTATCTGGATCGTTCGTGAACGTCTGGGAGTAAAATACGGACTGGTGAGCTTTGCCGCAGTCGGACTACTTACAATGCTCTTCACCGCGAACTATGAAGCGAGCATGATGTATGTGTTCCTGTTGGGATATTATCCTATCGTCCGGCAGTATCTGATGAAGATAAAGCCCGCTGCGCTCTGCATTCTTGCAAAGCTTGGACTGTACGCTGCCGCGGCGATTAGCTGCTATTTCGTGCTGATATACTTGTTTGGAATGTCGCAGCTTCTGGAGGATATGGGTGAGTTCGGTCAGTACGGACAGTGGATTTTACTGGCGCTTGGCGCAGTCGCATTCCTGCTTTATGACGTATTTCTCGGACTGTTCTATCCGTTCTATGAAAAGGTGCTGAAGCCTAAGATCTCAAAGCGAATGAAATGATAAGCGGAGGGCGATTTATGGGACTGTCTTTTTCCAACTATAACATCAGAAAATCAGCCGCTGCAAAGCCGGAAAGAATTCTGGACGCATTGTGCCGGTATGCTAAAAGCCGCGGCTATATACCCTGCGGGGAAGCTGAAGCAGACCTTGAAGCAGCGGTATATGCCCCGGCGGAAAGTGAGTGGATTTCTGTTTGGTCGGAGCTGATGTCGGCTGAAAACGGGTGTGATATGTCATCGGCAGGCGCATGGCTGTCAAAGGTACTGAAAACAGATGTCCTCACCGCAATGTGCTGCGACAGTGATTTTATATTCCTTAATTTGATAAATACCCGTGACGGCGTTGACGCATGGGCGAATGTGGGCAATCTCTACTGCGAGCCGGAGCGGGAAACCAACCTTTCAGCGTGGAGCGGGAAGGTGAAGGATCTGCAAAGGTTTGAAGCGGATTTGAACGATGACGCGGTGTTCGCTGAGGATTTCATGTACACCCTTGACGAGCAGCTTGGTCTGCCGGGGGAGCAGGGCTGCTTCAATCAGTACAGTGCAAAAAACCTGTCCGAAAACGGCAGCATGACACGGCTGTTTTTCTCCCTCCCCGATAAAGCGGCAGACAATAATCTGCCGTGGCTTGAAATACTCAGCTTCGGGCTTATGCCTTGTAAAATTGACGAAACCGCAAAGGAGAGCGCGGTCAACAAGGGCGGCGCTTCAAAGGGGCTTGCGGTGGCATTTACCGGGGATTACGTCCGGAATGACGAAATCACTTTTTCTGATGTACAGCTTGAATATATCGAAAATGGCAAGTGGGTAATAATTCCGATAACGCTAAAAAAATACCAAATGGTTAGCGGCGGATATATGTACTACTGGGAGGACAAGGAATTTCCAATTCCTCCTGCGGTAAATCCGGAGCTGCCTATGAAAAAGCGCATAGAAAAGGAATTTGAAAGCTCATTCGGAGTGAGGTTCACGCCCCACGGCGACTCCCGTAAAATGCTTGATATAAGGCTCCATTTCATGCCGCTTGAGAACCCGAAAGGGCAGGCGGTGTGGTATGTGTATAAATTAAGTAAGACAAAGGCTGCTTTCATTGAGGATCACAATAATGGTTCTGGAAAGTATACGGGTATACTGAACCCTGATGATTACGACTTGGATTAAGTAAACATAGCAAAGGAGATAACGATATGTCAGAAAGAATTCCCCAGCGGCAGGACGTTCCCGCCGAGCATAAATGGGCGATAGAGGACATTTACCCCACCGACGCAGCGTGGGAGGAGGACTTCGCCGCAGCGAAGAAAATGCCGGAGCAGATAGCGTCCTATAAGGGACTGCTGTCCACTGACTCCGCGAAGCTGCTGGAATATCTCAAAGCCGACGACGATATGACGGTAGTTCTCGACAAGCTCATAAACTACGCCCAGAGAAAGAATGACGAGGACACCCGCGACTCAAAGTATCAGGACATGGTTAGCAGGCTTGAAATGCTGTTTGTGGAGCTTTCCGGCGCAGGCGCTTACGTTACCCCGGAGTTGCTTTCCATTTCGGACGAAACCATGGAGCGCTTCTATAAGGAACAGCCGGAGATGGAGCTTTACCGCCTTTGCATAGACAGAGTGCGCCGCAGAAAAGCGCATATCCTGTCCGAAGCGGAGGAGCGCATTATGGCTCTCACCGGAGAAATGACCGGCTCTCCCGACAACATTTTCTCTATGTTCAACGACGCTGACCTGAAATTCCCGGACGCAGTTGATAAGGACGGAAATAAGCATCAGGTAACCCACGGCAGCTATATCCCGCTTATGCACTCCAATGACCGTGAGTTGCGGAAATCTGCATTCCAGAGCCTTTACGGAGTGTACGAGAGTTTCAAGAACACCTCGGCGGCTGTGCTTGCTTCTCAGGTAAAGTGCCTGACATTCCGTGCAAGGGCTAGGAAATACGACAGCTCCTTACAGGCTGCGCTGGACGGAAACGAAGTCCCGGTGGAGGTTTACAAGCAGCTTATTGAGGCAGTCCACGAAAATATGCCGTATATGTACAAGTATGTGAAGCTGCGTAAGAAGCTGCTCGGCGTTGAGGAGCTTCACGCCTATGACCTGTACACGCCGATAGTCAGCGATATTGATGTAAAGATACCCTTTGAGCAGGCAAAGCAGGAGGTTTACGACTCCCTTGCTCCTATGGGTGAGGACTACCGTGCTATATTCCGCGAGGGCATCGAGAACCGCTGGATAGATATTTACGAGAACGAGGGCAAGCGCAGCGGCGCTTATTCCGCAGGTGCGCGGGTACACCCATATGTCCTGCTCAATCACAAGGACACTCTGGACAGCGAATTTACACTGGCTCACGAAATGGGTCACGCAATTCATTCCTATCTGTCCAACAAAAATCAGCCGGTGTGCTATTCAGACTATGTTATTTTCGTTGCGGAGGTGGCTTCCACCTGCAATGAGAGCCTTTTAATGCAGCACCTGCTTAAAATAACCACCGACAAAAAGCGCAGAGCGTATCTGATAAACTACTTCCTTGAGCAGTTCCGCACCACGCTCTACCGCCAGACCATGTTCGCGGAGTTCGAGCTGAAGATAAACGAAATGGCGGAGAACGGCGAGAGCCTTACCGCCGATGTTCTGTGCGAGCTTTACAGAAAACTGAATATCCTGTACTACGGTGATGATATAATCATCGACCACGAGCTGGATATGGAGTGGGCAAGGATCCCGCATTTCTATTACAACTACTATGTTTATCAGTATGCGACAGGTTTCTCGGCGGCTATCGCGCTGAGCCAGCGCATTCTTAAGGAGGGCGAGCCGGCGGTGAAGGACTATATCGGCTTCCTGAGCGGCGGCTGCTCCAAAGACCCGATTTCTCTGTTAAAGGGTGCGGGAGTGGATATGACTTCTACAAAGCCTGTAACAGAGGCTCTCAAGCTGTTCGGCGAGCTTATCGACGAAATGGAAGAACTGATGAGCTGACGGAGGAACTATGCTGACGACTTCAATGGAAGAGCTTTATAAGCCGTATATCAGTATGCTTTCCGGAGGAAATCCGCTTGTCTGCCTTGACAACAGATTTTGCTGCGTTCAGTCGGACGGTGAGTTTCAGCCGGGGGAAAGCCTGCTGAAATATATCAGAGAAACTGTTCCGGAGCCGCTGGGCTGCGTTATGGATACTGCGCTGTACAAGGACGAGCATTTCTACTGCTGCCGTATCTATCCGATAAAGAATGATGTCGGCGAGAGCATTGCGTATATCTGTGAGCTTATTTCCGCTGAAAATGCCCGGCATATCGCCGAGCGCACAGAAAGTCCGTCTGACATTCTGCCGCTGTATAATGCGGTTGAGATGAATTTAGCGGCTGTGTGGAAAAGCGCTTCAAGACTGCGAGAGGCATTGATGGCAGACAAGGACTTCGGGAAGCTTTCAGAGGTTTGCACCATTGAGGGCGCTGTGTCAAATATATCCGCAGTCTGCGGCAACGCGTTTCAGTACGCGGATATGCTCTACAATAATCAGAATTTCGCGGCAATCGACGCCGGGGCGCTTTGCAGATCTCTGGCGGATCGGTGCAATGCCGCTCTTGCGAAATGCGGACGCAGGATCGAGTTCTTTTCCTCACAGGATAATCTTACGATCTACGCGGACAGCCGCCGGGCGGTGGTTGCTCTGGTGAATGCAGTCCAGAACGCTCTGCTTTATTCACCGAGGGACAGCGAGCCTGTAATGGCGGTAAGCCGCAAAGAGGAGCGCGGACGAAGCTTCGTTGAGATACAGGTGGTCAATGAAAGCAGTATGTTCACCAGCCGGGATTTCAAGGACGGCACAGAGGTGAATTTCAGCTATCAGCGGCTTGGGTACGGAATTCCGATCATAAAGCGGTTTGCTGCGGTGAGCGGCGGCAGATTTTCCATGAACGAGGAAAACGGAAAGGTAGTTGTCACGATCACACTTCCTGCCGCAGGAGAAGAATACGGCAGAGTTACCATGCGCACATCGGAGGAATACAGCTACAATTCGGGTATTCCGGACTTCACCGAGATGATGATGCGGGAGGTCGTTCTGTTCTTCGGAGAACAAGCGGAAAACTGTTAATATTCAGTTTTTTTTCACAGCTTCATCATAATTGCACTGTATAATTTTTATACCGGATTAATTCCGGCAGGTATAAGTCCCACTATGGTTTGTATGCTGCGAATTGAGAGAATTTGCAGTATTATACTTACAGGAGATGAATTTATGTACAGAATTCTTGTTGTTGACGATGAGGAAAACATCAGAGAGGTTATCAAGGAGTATGCCGAGTTTGAGGGTCACGAGGTATCCGAAGCCTGTGACGGAATGCAGGCTATCGAAATGGTGAAAAACAACGATTACGACATAATTATCATGGACGTAATGATGCCGCGCCTTGATGGATATTCCGCCTGCAAGGAGATACGAAAGATAAAGCAGATACCGGTGCTTATGCTTTCTGCGCGCGGTGAGGAATACGACAAGCTCTTCGGCTTTGAGATAGGCATTGATGATTACGTTGTAAAGCCGTTTTCTCCTAAGGAGGTCATGGCGCGGGTAAATGCAATCGTAAAGCGCAACAGTTCTTCTCAGGCGCCTGCCGCTCCCGCTCCTGAAACGGTGAAATTTGGCGGACTTGAGATCAACTTCACCTCCCGCGATGTATACATTGACGGAGTAAAGGCGAACCTTACTCCGAAGGAATACGACCTGCTTTTCTACCTAGTACGCAACAAAAACATTGCTCTGACAAGAAACAAGCTTCTTGAAGAGGTTTGGGGCTATGATTTCTTCGGCGATGACCGTACAATCGACACCCACATTAAAATGCTGAGAAACAATCTCGGCCCGTACCGTAACTACATTGTGACGCTTCGCGGAATGGGATATAAATTCGAGGCAGACTGATGAATTTTCTCAGGAGCATTAAATTTAACGTCTGGGTGCGTTTTGAAGCGATCGTTGTTGCTATGCTGATGTTCACATATGTGTTTCTGATCGTGCTGTTCCCGACTTTCTATGAGTGGATGAAAACCTATGAGATCGCGGAGGCAATGGCATATATCAAAACAAGCTGGAGCGTGGGCAGTGAAAGCAATATCCGCGATGTCGTGACGGGAATTGCCCGAAAGAATAAAATGTATATCGAGATTTCCACGCCATATTATGTGGGATATGTGGATTATCTCGGCGGAAGCCAGTCCCTGTCGCAGCTTTCAAAAAAGCAGTATCAGCAGGCGGCGCTTAACTCAGAAAGCGGCGTATACTACGAGCAGTTCCGGGACGAGCGTGAGAACAACACAGTCCTTACAATGTGTTCCTATGTTGGTACAAAATCCGATCCGGAAGCGTATATCTTCATCTGCAATTATGTCCAGCCTGTCGGCACGACCGTGGCGATATTCCAGCGGCAGTTCATGTTTGTATCTCTGCTTATGATGATGCTGACGGTATTTGTGTCTGCGTTTTTTGCAAACAAGATCACTAATCCGATCATTAACATCAATAAACACGCAAAGCAGCTTCCGCAGGGCAAATTCGACGCTAAGATCGACGATCATGATTTCAATGAGATACAGCAGCTTGCCTCAACGCTTCAGGACGCTTCAAAAGAGATCGCTAAGTCAGACGATCTGCGCCGTGAGCTTATGGCGAATATCTCCCATGACCTTCGCACTCCGCTTACGATGATAAAGGCATATGCGGAGATGATACGGGATCTGTCAGGTGATAATCCCGAAAAGCGCGAGCGGCATTTGAAGGTAATCATTGACGAAACCGATCGTCTGTCATCGCTGGTAAACGATATTCTTGACCTGTCAAAGCTTCAGGCGGGAGTTACCGAGATGAATATGTCGGTATTCAACCTGTCGGAGCGTCTGTCCGGTGTAATATCCCGCTTTGATATTCTGAAAGAGAATGACGGAATAATCATCGAGCTTCAGGCAGAGGACGGAATAATAATAAACGCGGATATAACCAAGCTTGAGCAGGTCGTTTATAATCTCATAAACAACGCTGTCACCTACACCGGCGATGATAACACGGTTATTGTAAGGCTATTCCGCAAGCAGCCCGGACTCATGCGGTTCGAGGTAATAGACCACGGTGACGGAATTGCCCCGGAATATCTTCCGTACATCTGGGACAGATATTACAAGGTCAGCGAGCGCAACAAGACCCACAAACGCGCCAAAATGGGCAGCGGCATAGGTCTTTCAATTGTAAAGAATGTTCTGGAGCAGCATGGCTTTGCTTACGGAGCAGACAGCACTGTCGGAAAGGGAAGCACATTCTGGTTTGAAGCTCCGGAGTATCACGAGCAGCCAGAGCCGGAACCTCCACAGAAGCAGTCGTTGAGATTGCCCCGCAGACAGAATAATCAGAACAACACGGATACTACCAAAAAATAGAATTATCCCGGCATTTCTTGAATAAAATGCCGGGATATTTTTATTTAAGGTCATTGCTTGCCGCATTTCTGAGCCAGCTTTTCCTCGTCCGCCGCCGCGTAATTCACCACATATCTGTCCGATATAATTCCGGGGCAATCGCAGTTTTCGTCATAAAATTCAGCCAGAGGTGACAGCTTGACGCCGCATTCCGCGAAAATCTCCGGCAGCGGCGAGCCGTTTCCTATCCTGAGCATAAAATGCAGCCCCGCGTTTTCCTCGGTGATTACGGAACTGTTCTGATGATCCGAGTAACGCTCCGCAAGGGTTATAGTCAGTTCTCTGATATGACGGTAGTGCTTTCTCATGCGGCTGATATGCCGCTCGAAATGCCCTCCTGAAATAAAACGCGCCAGAGTGTACTGCTCAAACGCAGGAACAGGGCAGGAGCAGAAACCCATGCGCTCCTGCCAGCGTTCATAAAGACCTGCGGGCAGGCAGATGTAGCTTATTCTGACGGAGGGCGCGATCGTCATGCTGAACGTGTTCATGTAGATAACCCTGCCGGAGTTATCCAGCCCGTACATTGTCGGAACAGGCTTTCCGACCCAGCGGAATTCACTGTCGTAGTCGTCCTCTATAATGTAACCGTTGCGCTGCGCCGCCCATTTCATCAGCTCCAGCCGCCGGGAGATAGGCATTACGATACCGGTAGGGAAGTGGTGCGCCGGGGAAATATGCGCGACGTCCACGTTGTTGTAGTAAAGCTCGTCAGCGGATATACCCTGACTGTCCATGCCAATAGGCAGGCAGAGTGCGCCGTTAAGGCGATAGATGCGTGCAGGCTTGTGATAGCCGGGATTTTCCACGGCATAGGTTAGATTATTTCCCAGCAGATGTACCAGCAGGTTGTTGAGGTATTCTGTTCCTGCGCCGACAATTATTCTGTGCGGAGGGACGGAGATCCCACGGTATGATTTTAGATGCGCAGAAATAGCTTTCTGAAGCTCCGGCGCACCTCCGGGTGGAACCGGGGCGAGCAGAGAGCTTCCTTTTTCCAGAATTACCGACCGCATGAGCCGCGTCCACACTGAAAACGGGAAATGTGAGTTTCCGGCGGCGACCTCCGGAGCTTCCTCCGGGACAGGCTCGTCCGTTTCCGGGGCTTGCTCCTCCGATTCCGGTATCTCTCCTGCGCAGACATAGTATCCGCTGCGCTCCTTTGCAGCAATATAACCCTCCGCAAGAAGCTGAGCATATGCGTTCTCGACAGTTACAACGCTTATGCCAAGCCGCTCCGCCTGCGCGCGTTTTGACGGAAGCTTTGTGCCGTCAGGCATTCTGCCGGAAAGAATATCGCTTTTGATCTCTTCGTAAAGCTGTTCATACAGGCTCTTTTTTTCTGCGCGGTCAATCCCCATTTTATCACTCTCCTTGCTGGTTATTAAATTATAACACATTTATGATAAAAATACAATACCAGAATTTCGTAAAAATCCGTTGACGTAAAAGTATTTCTGTGATATAATTGTCAAGTAAATTTTATCATTTTTGGAGATAATGAAATTGACAGAAGAAAACAAAAGCTTTACGCTGCGCACGGCGGTATGCGTTATCCTTGCGGCGGCTATGGTCGGAGCGGCTGAGCTTCTTGGAGAAAAGGAGATCATTTTCCCGGAAATAACCGCGCTTACCGTTGGCGCAATCGCCGCTCCGAAGCAGTCTTGGCGGGTGAGCAGGCTGCGCATGGTAATTCTGATACTGCTGTGCTCTGTTCTGGGAATACTTATTGTTCGGTTCAGTCCGCTTCCTAAGGCGGAAAACCTTGTGCTGGCATATTTGGTATGTCAGGCGCTGTATCTCTGCTCCGGAACCAGCTTTGCCCCGATGATTTCAGCGGCAGCCCTCCCGGTGCTTATGGATACGGAAACGATCATCTATCCGATCTCGGCGGTGACAATGACGCTTCTGACAGTAACTGCTCAGTATATTCTTGAACGCGCTGGTAAGTACAAACGAGAGGAATTCACTCCATTGCCGCGCCGGGACGGTTTCTGCTTGCTCTCGGCAGCGGCAAGAACCATCATCGCAGCGGCGCTGGCTGTACCGCTGATACATTTCGGATACAATTTCTGCATTGCGCCGCCGCTTCTTGTTGCATTCACTGAATTTTCCAACCCCGAAAGCGGCGCTAGAAAAAGACCGATAAAAACCGTGCTTATCATAACTGGCTGCGCGGCTTCCGGTGCAGTTTTCCGTTATCTGCTGTGCGTGATTTTTGGACTTCCGCTTACTTTGGCGGCGGTGCTTTCAGTACTGACCGCTCTGATCATCATGCGCTTTGCGAAGCAGTACATTCCCCCAGCCGGGGCGCTGGGAGTGCTTCCGATGATTATTCCGGCTGAGGCTTTGCTGATATATCCTGCGGAGATTTTCGCAGGAGCCGCGGTGTTCATGCTGGCGGCATTATTCTTTAAGAGAAAGAAATCCCCTAAGAAAATTCAGAACCCCCGAAGTTGTTTCGGGGGTTCAGGCTGTCGATAAACCCTCATCTTCGTCGCTGGTTTTGCGCAAAACGTTTGTTGCATATACAATATCAAAAAGTATTGTGCGCAAAACCCCTCCGCATAACGGCAGGCACAAACACGATGTTTGTGCAGTTGCCCCAAAGCCCGACACGATGTCGGGCAACAATGGGCAACAGGCACAAAGCCTAGCCGTTATGCGGGTTCCTAGAATCTGAGGGCTTCTCGCCACCCTGAAAAGGTACTTTTTCTACAAGCTGAAACCCCGAAGTTGTTTCGGGGTTTTTATTATGATTGATTTTTTTGCAGCCTGTATGAGTTTATTGTCACTTTCTCCTGCTTAATGTCAGAAAGCATTTCCTGACGGCTGCCAACGAATTCAAATCCTGCTTTCTGAATAACCCGGTTGCTGGCGATGTTTTCATTTACTGCCTCAATGCGGATAGTATCAAATCCATCGGAAAACAGCTCCTGAACAACAGCTCTCAGCGCCTCAGTCATATAGCCGTTTCCCCAGTATTTCCTCCCGGAGCAGTAGCCAATGACCGGGTTTCCGTTATGGTAGCCCACAACATCTATCATTCCCATAAGCTCGCCGTCCGACAGCCGCTCAATTCCGTATCTGTAACAGTTGTCCTTTTTGTATTCCTCCAGCCAGAAATCCATAATCTTCTCGGTGACGGATACATTTTCGTGGGCGTTCCATGTGACATAACGTGCTACCTCCGGATCATTCGCCCAGCCCTCGTAGATCGCTTGTACGTCATTGCGCGTAATATATCTCAGCAGCAGCCGCTCGGTTTTCAGTTCTTTCATATGGATCTCCTTTCCGGTGATTTTTTATATTATACTATTTTGTATTTGTTTTGTCAACCAGAATATAAAAAATGCGCTCCCGATATCAAATTACCGGAAGCGCATTATATTATCGGCAATCAAGCCAGATCTGCTCTCATCTTAGATCTGAACACGACTGAAGCCAGCACTGAGAATACCACTGCATAAGCCACGGTGATAAGCAGATGAACTCCGATCTCATCAAACTGGAGTGCAGTTGCGAGCCGCGCAGCCTTTACCGCATGGAAAAAGGGAAGCACCCTGCACACGTCAAGCATTATTCCGCCTGCACCCTCTGCGTCAAAGAAAACTCCGCCCAGAAGCGTTGCTAGCGAGATAATTATTGAGCAGAGTCCCGGCGCTGCCTTTTCATTGAACAGAGAGCCGAAAAGCAGACCTGCCGCAATAAAGAACACCGCCGAGGGGATAAGCACTACAATAGACAGCAGCGCGCCGCCAACGGGAATTGTATTCTCTCCCATAACGGCTCCGGTAAGCATTGACGCTGCAAAGGTTATCGCTGACTGAAGCAGCGACAGGATAAGCACCGGAAGCATATAACCTGCGATGAAATCAGCGCTTTTCATCGGAGAAGCGTAAAGCCGTGTAAGAAACGCGCCGGATCGGTCTTTCGCCACCGTAAGGCAGGTGAACAGCATTACGAACGAAAGCCCGAACATTGCAATTCCTCCGGCGAGGTTTTCGATGTTGAATATCGTCATATTTGCTTCTGCGGGAATGGATTGGTTCACAATGCTCATTACCACCAGCATTACCAGCGGAAATCCCAGACAGAATATGTAGCTGAGCGGGTCGCGCAGCAGCTCCTTTAAATTCCTGACGGAGAAAGCGGAAATCCTGTTCATACCGAAGCACCTCCCATTGCCTTTTCTGCAATTTTTACAAATGCGTTTTCAAGTCCCTTTTCGCCGGATATCTCCTCAAGCTGCTGCAAATTGCCTATCGCCTGTATTTTTCCGTTTATCATGATCGCGATGCGGTCAGAAAGCTGCTCGGCTTCTTCCATATAGTGGGTGGTGAGTATTACAGTGATTTTCCCTTTCAGAGATTCAATAGCGCTCCAAAGCTCGCGGCGGGCAAGCACGTCAAGTCCGAGGGTAGGCTCGTCAAGGAACAGCACCTTTGGCTCGGATATTAGCGCCATAGCAATCGAAACCTTGCGCTTCCAGCCGCCGGAGAGAGTTTTCGCGCGGGAATTAATTACTTCCTCCAGTCGGAAAAGCTTAGTCATTTCATCAATTCTTTGAGCGGTCTTTTCCTTTGAAAATCCAAATATCTTCGCCGCCAGAGTAAGGTTTTCCTTTACAGTGAGGTTTTCCGCAACTGCGGTGTCCTGCGGAGAAATACCTACTGATGCCTTAACAGCCGCGCTTTCTGAGGCGGTATTGTGACCGCAGATGTACGCTTCGCCGGCGGTGGGCTTTGAAAGGCAGGTGAGCATACGGATCGTTGTAGTCTTGCCCGCGCCGTTTACACCCAGAAGCGCGAACAGCTCGCCCTCTTCTACGGTCAGATCCAGCGAATAAACCGCGGTTTTTTCCTTGTACTTTTTTGTCAGTCCCTTTGCCTGAACTGCTGTCATGTCGATGTCCTCCCTTTGGTTTAAGTGTTTCAAGGGGATTTCCGAGCTTTACCAATGCAATACCTTTGTTTTCGTCGCCGAGGATAAGTATTGCGTCCCCGGATTCCAGCCCGAATACCTCCCGGCATTTCTTCGGCAGAGTTATCTGCCCCTTGTCGTTCATTTTGGTCAGTCCGAAAATATGCTTTTTTTCCTCCGGGGTGTAGGGGTCGCTGTTGAAGTTGCGCACCAGCATATCAACGGTGGTTCCGTACATATCGGCAAGCGCAATGCAGTTTTCGATATCGGGAATAGTTTCACCGCGTTCCCATTTTGCCACTGCCTGCCGGGATACATTCAGCTTTTCGGCGACCTGCTCCTGCGTGAAGCCGTTCTGCTTCCGGAATATTTTCAGGTTATTGAATTCAATGCTCATCTTTTCACCTCGTGATTATATTATAACTTATTCCAACTTTGTTTTCAACCAATTGAAGATTACATTCATGTTACGGTTCAGTAACATTTTCTTGTTTTGTTCTGGTTTAGGTGCATTTTGAGTAAAATATAAGGCTGCGATAACACAGCCCATAAATGTTATTTCTGATCCGCAGCCAGAATAGGATAGCCGCTGATATAAGGCTTGACCGTTTCAGGATACTCTCTTGCATGACTGAACAGCTTCTCTGCAAATCCGTCTGAATTAACGAACCCGGACAGCGTTTCAAGAGGAAGCTTTATCACCTCCGGGCATACCGGGGAAAGGGTGATAACCATTGTGCCGTTCAGATCCATGACCCTGAAAGGCCATATCCGGCAGTCGAACGGACGCTCCGCGCCAAGTCGGCATCCTTTTTCGCTGGCGGCAGGGCAGTAGATGACCTCATTTCCGTTGAATTTCATTGAGTATACATAGCATTTTGTACCGGGAATTTCTGTGACCGTACCGAGAGTTTCAGCGGCGCGGCGTTCATCGTCCCCTGCCAAAAGAGGGATCTCCCATTTGTCGCTGTCCACAAATCCGCAGCAGATGCGGCATTTTGCACACTGCTCCGGTGAAAGTATCTTACTTAACATAAATCATTCTCCACCAATGAATAACTGGCACCAGTAGTTGCACCAGCCGTTGTTATAACAAGCAAGCCCTATGTACTCTGTATCCGGATTAAGGATATTTGCGCGGTGATAAGGGTCGCTCATCCAGCATTTCATCGCTGCCTTTGCCGAGGTGTAGTAGTAAGCAAGGTTCTCGGCGCGCACATTTCTTCTAAGACCATACGCAGTGAGTATCGAATCCCATTTGGTTCCGTCCGGGCGGTAGTGCGACTGATAATATGAATACTCCTTTGCGCGGATTTCCGCAGCTTCTGTGAGCTTTGTTGATGCCTTGAGCGGCTTTAGACCGTATTCCGCGCGGGTTTCGTTTACAATCTCGAAAAGCTGCTGGCAAAGCTTGTTTTCAAACTGGTCTTCCTGGATTACATATTTTGCGGTGACCACTCTGCTTCTGGACTTGTCCGGGGCATACGCCGCGAATTTCAGTGTAGTTGTTTTGCTGATTGTGATCGCTTTTGTATATTTCTTTGATTCCTGAGTAGGAATGGTGCCGTCTGTTGTATAGTATATCTCCGCATTCGGAGCGGCGCAGGTAAGCTTTACCTTAAACGCCTCTGTGTAATTTCCGCTGGCAACAGAAGCTTTCGGGACTGTCGTGCGGATCTTTATGGTTGACTTATCGCTGGAGATAAGCTCGTCGCCTGAGTATTCTGCGATACGAACGACTGAGTTTTTAGAAACGATTATAGATTCTCCGATGAAAAGCTCTGAATCCGTATTGGGCATTGTGCCGTCAGTTGTGTAGTATATATCGTTGCTGCCGCTGTTTATTACTGTTACATACTGAGTGCCGTCATAAAATCCGCTTTCATGGGAAAGGGAAACTTCAGTAGCTGTGGCTGATACGTTTGTTGTTGTGAAGATCATTGCCGCTGCGAATGCTGCCGCAGCCGCTGTTTTTTTAGTCATATTATGCTCCGTTCTTTTTTATTCATGTTGAAAAGCTGTTTTTAGTGAATTTTGTCATCGAAATTTAACAAACTGTATACTAATTATATACTATTTGCAGAAAAATGTCAAGTCGGTTACAAAACAATTACAAATTGGTTACAAAAAATCAATTTTCATTGTTTCTGAGAATGTGAAATTTAAGAAATAAATCTGCTGAAATTACTTAAAAATGCCTTCTGAAATTGCATTTATTCTGAATATGAAATAGAATATAGGCAATTTTCATCAATTTTTCACCTAATGTTTATTGACTTTAACGAAAAAATTGTTATAATAATAAATAGTTGATTGGGAAACTTATTAACCGGAGAAAGGATCAGTTTATGAAAACAAGCAACAACAATACATTCATGTTCAGAGGGAATGAAACTATCAAGAGCGTAAACGACGCTTCGTTTATGTTCGGAAAGTATGTCAGCAAGGAGCTTGAAGCTATCGGAATGCGCTCCTCCTACCGTCATGTCATGAAGCCCCTTATGGAGCAGGACGGAATGACCCAGCTTGAGCTTGTAAATATCACAAAGCTCAAAGCTCCGACTATCAGCATTACTCTGCGTAACATGGAGCGCGAGGGTATCGTCCGCCGTGAAAAGAATGATGTTGACCGTCGTGAAACTCATGTTTATATCACCGACAAGGGCAGGGAAATGCACGCAAAGATCCTTGAGGCGTTCGAGCGCGCTGAGCAGGTTATGCTCAAGGACATTCCTGAAAAGGAACAGGCGACAGCCCGTAAGATTCTTGCAAAGATGACGGAAAATCTTCGTCAGGAAATCGGAGGAGATATAGTTGTCTAAGGTACTGAAATACCTGAAAAAATACTGGTATTTTGCGGTACTTTCCCCGCTCTTCATGATTCTTGAGGTAAGCATGGATCTTATCCAGCCCTCATTGATGTCAAAAATTGTAGACGAGGGAATAGTGACCGGAAACATCAGCCTGATCGTAGAGCTTGGCATACAGATGCTGATTTTCACGGTCATAGGCTGCTGCGGCGGTATTCTCTCCGGCGTATTTGGTAATCTGGCGGCGCAGAGCTTTTCAAACGACCTGCGCAAGGACGCCTTTTCAAAGGTGATGAAAATGTCCTTCCAGCAGACCGATAAATTCACTGTCGGTTCGCTGGTGACCCGCCTTACCAACGACATTACCGCTTGTCAGGATTTTGTCGGAATGGCGCTGAGAATGATGGTGCGCACCCTTATGCAGTTTATCGGAGGTATCGTGATGGTTCTATCCATCAATCCGACCTTCGGTTATATTCTGCTGATAACACTGCCAATTCAGATACTTGTTATCGTTCTTGTGCTTCGCAAGGGCGCTCCCTTGTTCAGCGTGGTTCAGGGGAAGCTTGACCGGGTGAATTCCGTTGTACAGGAGAATGTCAGCGGCGCCAGAGTGGTAAAGGCATATACCCGCGAGGATTATGAGTTCCAGCGATTCAGCAAGGCGAACGATGAGCTGGTTTCCACAAATCTTCGCGTTCAGAAGCTCATGGCGCTGCTTACTCCTATCCTTTCAATCCTGATGAATGCTTCAGTCATAATGGTAATATGGATAGGCGGAGAGTCTGTCCGTGCTGCTGCCGCTGAGGCTCAGGTGGGCAGCATTATGGCGGCGATAACCTACATAACTCAGATACTCATGTCCATGATGATGATCGGCATGATGTTCCAGCAGGTTACAAGAGCCAGCGCTTCCGCAGGACGTATCAAAGAAGTTCTGGAGGCTGACCCGGTAATTTCCGACGGATCATTTGACGGAAAAACCGAGGAAACCGGTACGGTCGAGTTCCGCGGCGTATCTTTCAGATATCCGGGAGTCCAGAGCGGAAATGTGCTGACTGATATCAATTTCCGCGTTAATAAGGGAGAAACCGTCGCGATACTCGGCGCTACCGGCTGCGGTAAGACTTCTCTTGTCAGCCTTATACCGCGCTTTTATGACGCTGTTGAGGGCGAGGTTCTTGTTGACGGTGTGGACGTTCGGGATTACAAGCTGTCAGATCTGCGGGGTAAGATAGGCTTTGTGCTCCAGAAAAGCGAGCTTTTCTCCGAAACCATTGAGGAAAATATCCGCTGGGGCGACGCAAACGCGTCTGATGAGGAAGTCCGCCGGGCTGCTGAGATTGCTCAGGCTGACGAATTTATCAGCGGATTTACTGACGGATATAAGGATATGATCACTGAAAAGGGAAGCTCTCTTTCCGGCGGTCAGAAGCAAAGACTCTCGATAGCGAGAGCGATAGTGAAGCACCCGGAAATACTGATCTTTGACGACAGTATGTCCGCGCTTGACCTGTCCACTGACGCGAAGCTGCAAAACGCGCTTCGTGAGCAGCTCAGCGGAACTACCGTTATTATGATTGCCCAGCGAGTCGCGAGCGTTATGCGCGCCGATAAAATTGCGGTGATCGACAACGGAAGAATTGCCGCTTTCGATAGTCACGATAATCTCATTAAATCCTGCGAGGTCTACCGTGACATCTATAACTCCCAGATGAGAGAGGGGGCTGAGCAGGTTGGCTGATAACAAACCACCGGTAATCAATCTCAGACCCGGAGGCGGCCCCGGCAGAGGCCCCGGACATGGCCCGCCAGGAATGATGCCCGGAGAAAAGCCGAAAAATCTCAAAGCTACGCTCAGCCGCATCTTATCATACATCGGCAAAAATCAGAAGCTGATCGTTGCTATGCTTGCTGTAATGCTTCTCGCAACTTTGCTTAATGTAGTGGCTCCGTCAATTCAGGCGAAAGCAATCGACTCTATCGCTCAGCTAGACGTGAATGCCCTTGTGTCGTGGCTGGCTGTTCTGGGAATAGTTTACTTCTTCTCCGCGATATTCACATATT
The DNA here is from genome assembly GCA_017829075.1 of Oscillospiraceae bacterium. The sequence goes on from JAGAJA010000012.1 coordinate 92,973, forward strand.
TTCAGAACCTGTTCGCGGCAATGCTTTCGCAGTACACTGTAAAGGTCATGCGAAAGGATCTTTTTGCCCGGATATCAAAGCTCCCGATACGCTATGTTGATACGCATAAGCACGGTGATATCCTCAGCCGAATGACTAACGACGTTGAGAACGTTTCAAATTCCGTTTCGCAGTCCCTCGGTTCGCTTATTTCCGGCATTATTATGCTGGTCGGCTGCTTCGTGATGATGCTTATTCATTCGTGGCTGATGACCTTAGTCAGCATGGTGACGATAGTACTTACTCTGCTTGTGACAAAGACACTTTCCAAGTTCATGCGGAAGTTCTTCCCGCTCCAGCAGGCAAAGCTGGGACAGTTAAACGGTCAGATCGAGGAAGCAGTCAGCGGCTGCAAGACGGTAAAGGCATTCACTCACGAGGGAAAGATCTGCGAGGAGTTCAACCGAACCAGTGACGAGCTGCGCTCCGTTGGCGTAAAAGCTCAGATCCTCGGCGGAAGTATGGGCCCCTGCATGAACACGATAGGAAACTTCGGTTTTCTGTTGATCGCGGTCATGGGCGCAATTCTGGCTTCCAGACCGGAAACAGATATGTTCTATATTTCCATAGGAACTATTCAGGCGTTTATCACCTATTCCAAGCAGTTCACCCGTCCTATCAATGAAATCGCGAACCAGTATGCGCAGATACAGTCGGCGCTTGCCGGCGCGGAGCGTGTGTTCGAGGTAATGGACAGCGAGCCGGAGGACGAGGGCGGAAACGAGCCTTTCGAGATCGAGAATGTCAAAGGCGATCTCAATTTCAAGGATATTGATTTCTCTTACGTTAAGGGCGAGCAGGTGCTCAAGGATTTCAACCTCTGGGTAAAGAGCGGTCAAAAGATCGCGATAGTCGGCGCGACCGGCAGCGGCAAGACCACAGTGGTAAATCTGCTGACCCGGTTCTATGACGTGGACGGAGGAGTTATCACTCTGGACGGTCAGGATATCAGGAATATCCCGGTGAATAAGCTTCGCGGAAGTATCGGTATAGTGTTGCAGGATACGGTAATCTTCTCGGACACTATCGCTCAGAATATCCGCTACGGCAGGATAGACGCCACCGATGAGGAAGTAATCGAAGCTGCAAAGGTAGCAAGAGTTGACGATTTCGCGTCAAAACTGTCCGAGGGATACAACACGATGTTGACCGAGGGCGGCAGCAACCTATCGCAGGGACAGCGGCAGCTTATCTCGATAGCCCGCGCGGTGCTAGCCAACCCGAAGATACTTATTCTGGACGAGGCGACATCTAGTATTGACACCCGCACTGAAATGCACATACAAGAGGCAATGGTTGCGCTGATGAAAGGCAGAACCAGCCTTATTATCGCGCACCGACTGTCAACTATCCGCGATGCTGACAAGATAGTAGTTATAAGCGGCGGCAAGGTAGTTGAAGCCGGAAACCATGACGAGCTTCTGGCACAGAAAGGCTGTTATTACAACCTTTATCAGAGCCAGTTCGCAGGAATTGCTACATAAAAATTACCTGAGAAGTTTTCGCTTCTCAGGTTTTTGTATTTCATAGATCAATTGGATCTGGCAATATTGGTGACTTTCAGTTTTGAACCGTTTACTGTAAAACTCACTTCAACCCCGGCGAAACTCATTGTATACACCCGCTCCGGGTCGGAGATGTATTGAGGCCGTGGATCCTGCGCAAGTACAGAAACAAGCGCGGCGCGGCGTTCCTCCGGCACAAGAGCCGCCAGCTCCTCCGGAAGCTCCACCGAAAGCACACCATCCTGCTGTGCAAGCGCAAATCCGTTTGAAGCGTCCGGGCGGCAGTCAACATACGGGAGATACGGCTTGATGTCGTAGATAGGCGTACCGTCCATAAGATCTGCGCCGGAAAGGTGAAGCACCGGCCCGTCCGGGGTATTAAGCTCGATCTTCTGAAGCTTTACGCAGCTCAGCCCCAGCGGATTAGGACGGTAGGGGGAACGCGTTGCAAACACTCCCATGCGGGTATTTCCGCCAAGCCGGGGAGGGCGCACAGTTGGGCTCCAGTCGCTGCGAACCGCCTTTGAAAATTCCCAGATAAGCCAGAGGTGCGAGTACTGTTCCAGTCCACGGAACGCTTCCGGGACGCGGTATTCCGGATTGAACACCAGTGTTGAGTGCAGTTCCTCCACAAGCCCGCTCTGCCGTGGAATACCGAATTTCTCCGGAAAATCGGTGTGGATCACCGCGATTTCTTTCAGCGTGATCATGAGTTGCCTTTCAGATACGCGAGGATATCCGCCGCATTTGTATCCGGCTTGACCTTAGGCATAGCCTTTTCGATGATCCCGTTTTCGTCGATGATATAGGTGCTTCTCAAAACACCAAAGCCAAGCTTGCCGTACAGCTTCTTTTCCGCCCAGACGTCATATTTCTTGATGACCTCAAGCTCCGGGTCGGACAGAAGAATGAACGGCAGGTCATATTTCTCGGCAAATTTCCGGTGGGAAGCTTCGCTGTCCTTGCTTATTCCGATAACCTGAACGTTCTCGTTCCTGAAATCGTTGTACGCCGCCGCAAATGCGCACGCCTGCCGGGTGCAGCCGGGGGTATTGTCCTTCGGGTAGAAATACAGAACTACCTTTTTTCCCCGGAAATCCGACAGGGAAACCTTGTTCCCGTCCTTGTCAGTGAGGGTGAAGTCCGGTGCGGTGATTTTTTCTTCCAGCATATCAATTGTACCTCTCTTCTATGATCTTTCTTATTGTTTTTTCAACCTCGGTTACCTCCGCCAGAAATTCCGATGCGGAAACCCTGACAGCCCCGTTTCCGAGAATGATTATCTGCTCAACATTGTCCGAGGTCGCGACCCGGACGCGGTGCTTATGCCCCAGTTCGTGGGCGGTCTTTTCGATATACATATCAGCGGTTTCGGCTTCTTTGGTGTAGACCACGGTAATTCCCATTTCGGTTTCGATTTCCCGGTGTTTTCCTTTGACCCGATACGCGTCAAACACAAGTATCAGATTGCACCGCTTGAAGCCCTGATAATTGCACATGATATTGATAAGCCGCGACCGTGCCAGCTCCAGATTTTCCTTTGCCAGCCTGTTCAGCTCGTCCCACGCGAAAATAATGTTGTAGCCGTCCACCAGCAGATATTCCGGGCCCTGCGGCGGCAGCGGAAGCTTGGGAATTTTCTGCGGCGCTTTCTCGGTTCGCATTGCGGAGCGTTCATTCCGCTTTATCTTGCCGTAGGTGCGCTCGAATATCTCCATTAGCTCTTTGTCTGCTGCGGCGCGCTGCTTGTAGCTGTTTACAAGCTGCGGAGTGATCACAGGCTCGGCTTCTTCCCGCTCGTTTTCTCCGAACCTAAGCCCGCTGTCAACGTGCATTTTTGCTGGAGCTTCATTCCATGGAACCAGAACCCCCGCGCCGTGGGAGCAGAAAACGCTGTCCGCAGAATTTTCGGTGTCCGCGTCGCAGTCGTAGCCTATCTGCGCGATGACCTCCTCAGTGTTATGGCAGGGAAAATACCCTTTTGGAATGCAGCTAATCCGTCCCTTTCCGCGGGTATAGCCTATAACCTCACTCTGATACCCACGCAGTTCTGAAACCGGCGCGCTTCCGGTGAAGAGCGTTTCCTCGCCGATTGTTTCTGGAGGACTTATTTCACCGCTCATGCGCTGGAGATCGGTCATTGCTCTGCCGGTGCATTCCTGAGGAACTGTCAGCCGGAATTCGTACCACGGCTCAAGCAGCACAGACCTTGCTGACCGCAGCCCCTGCCTTACCGCGCGGTAAGTAGCCTGCCGGAAGTCACCGCCCTCAGTATGCTTGATATGCGCTTTCCCGGCAACAACGGTTATTTTCATGTCGGTTATCGGAGATCCGGTCAGCACTCCCAGATGAACCTTCTCTTCAAGGTGCGTCAGAATAAGCCGCTGCCAGTTGATGTCAAGATCGTCCTTTCGGCAGTCGGAGGAGAAGTGCAGCCCAGTGCCGCGCTCCGCCGGTTCAAGCAGCAGGTGTACCTCAGCATAGTGGCGAAGCGGCTCGTAATGCCCGACCCCCTCCACAGGAGCTTCTATTGTTTCCTTGTAGGCGATGCTCCCTTCGTCAAATTCCACGTCCAGCCCGAACCTATCCTTTATAACGCTTTTCAGCACTTCAAGCTGGATATCTCCCATAAGCTGAACGTGTATCTCCTTTAGCTGCTCGTTCCACACGATACGCAGCATCGGGTCTTCGTCGGAGAGAGTCCGCAGCTTTTCAAGTGCAGACGGAATATCGGTTTTTGGCGGCAGAATTATTCGGTAGGTCAGCACCGGTTCCAGCAGGGGAGCGGTGCAGCTTTTTTCAGTTCCAAGCCCCTCGCCGGCGCTTCCCGAAGACAATCCTGTAACGGCGCACAGAGTACCCGCAGGAGCTTCCTCAACCGCAGTGAATTTCACCCCGGAATAGACTCTGATCTGGTTCACCTTTTCCTGCTTTCCGCCGCAGTCAAGGAGGGTTTTCACTTTAAGCGAGCCGCCGGTTATTTTCATGTGAGTAAGCCTTGCGCCGGAGTCGTCAGAGGTGATTTTATATATAACTGCTCCGAATTCCGGCTGTAATGCAGGCTGAACAGTGTATTCATCAAGCAGCTTCAGCAGCTCGTCAATACCTTTCAGCTTCAGCGCAGAACCGAAGATGACAGGAAAGACCTCCCGACGAGATATTGCCGTGGAAATAATTCCCAGAGGAATATCTCCGCATTCAAGATAGAGGTTCATCATTTCCTCTGAACATTCCGCAAGCTCCTCCATAAGCTCTCCTCGTTCCCTTGAAGCCGTAAAGTCAACGCAGCCCGGCGAAAGCTTACGTTTCAGCTCGTTCAGCAGTGAATCCGCTCCTAGGAAGGAAATGTCCATCTTGTTGACGAAAATAAAGGTCGGGATATTGTATCGTTTCAGCAGCCGCCACAGGGTTTCGGTGTGGCTCTGAACGCCGTCTGTGCCGCTAATTACCAGCACAGCATAGTCAAGCACCAGCAGAGCTCTCTCGGTTTCAGCGGAGAAGTCAACGTGACCCGGCGTGTCAAGCAGTGTGAATTCATTTCCGCCGTAATGCAGCACCGCCTGTTTCGAGAATATTGTGATCCCGCGGCTTCTCTCAATCGGGTCAGTGTCAAGGAATGCGTTGCCGTGGTCAACCCTGCCGAGCTTACGCAGCTCTCCGGAGGCATAGAGCATACCCTCCGAAAGAGTGGTCTTTCCGGAGTCAACGTGTGCTGTCATTCCGATAACAAGTCGCTTCATAACATCATTCCCTGAAAATTTAATGCGCCGCAGAAAAGCCGTGCCGCCTTTGGCAGTTCCTCCGAGCAATTAACCTGATGGTCTAGCCCGGCGGGTAAAAACTGCTGTATCGGCAGCGCCCTGAGCTGTGCGGCGCACATATTTTTATTGCCTGTTGATAATGACCGTTGCCGAGGCATACTGCTTGCAGTGCGCAACGGACAGATTGAAAACGTATTTCTCCCTTTCTTCGAGCATTTTCGCGCGCCCGGTCGTAATAATAAAAGGCGAGCCCAGCCTGTCACGAAGAATTGAGATCTCCTGCGGACGTATAATGCGGAAGCATGTGCCGATCGCCTTTGCAAACGCGACCTTTGCGCAGTAATTCTCGGCGATAAGCTCAGTTGAAAGCTTATGCGACACAAGAAAACGAATTTCGTCAGCGGAAAAATACTTTGCGAGGAACTTAGGATTTCTTGCGGCACGGCGAATTCTTTTCAGTTCAATGATATTCGTGCCTACCCGTAAAAAAACATTAGCAGCCATTCTGTCTGAGCTTTACGCGGAGCATATTGGGCAGCTCCTGCGTAATTGCCTCCCTCATTTTTTCGTTCGGATTGAAGATCAGCTTTACCTTTCCGTAGTCGCTGTGGTTCACGATAAGATAGTATGAGTCGGTTTCTGAGCCTGTATATGCGTGAACGGTGGCGTCAACATTTACGTCATGGTCGGAAGGGTAGGGAGCAAATTCATCTGCCTTGGAAACATCAACGGTTATCATGCGCTTGCGCTTGCGCCTGCCAATGATCTTGTCAATGTCCATTTCGTTGTTGGTCAGAATGTATTCGTATTCAACATTGAAGTTACCCAGCAGCCACACGCCGCCGCCGAGTACCAGTACTGCAAAGATGACCATTGTAAACATTCCCATCATTGCAAGGTACATGAAGAATGAAGCAATGAGCAGCGCACCTGCCGAGATCAATATTTTTTTTGCTGTATCAGCGCCGCTGCGCCGTTTTTCTACAAGCTGTTCTGCTATATTATCCATTATTACTCCTTAATGAAAAAATATTCCTGCGGGTTTGTCCGCATAATCAATATTTAAATTCTACCACAAATGATATAAAAAATCAATAGGTTTTTTATCTATTTCGCATAATTTTCAGAGTAAAAGTCAGAAGTTTTTATAATCACCAAAAAATTTGAAGATAATTTGAAGATATGTGTTGCAATTCCCGCAAAATTTTGATATAATATATAATGTACGTTTATGTGCAGGTGTAGAATGCCGGCGTGCGTATACAAACAGAACCGGAAAGAGGGTTCCCCATGAAAGATTTTGAGAACAAGAAACGAATTGTAATAAAGGTTGGCAGTTCCACGCTAGCCTATCCGACTGGACATCTGAATATCAGAAAGTGCCAGCATCTTATTGAGGTCATGTCGGATATCAAGAACTCCGGCAGGGAGATAATTTTTGTCACCTCCGGAGCTCAGGGCGTTGGCGCGGCTCAGGCAGGACTTACCAGCAAACCAACAGATATGCCTGGAAAACAGGCTTGCGCGGCGATCGGTCAGTCTGAGCTGATGACGTTTTACAGTGAAACATTTGGCAAATACAACCACAAGGTCGCTCAGCTCCTCCTGACAAGAGATGTTATTTCAAACAAGGAACGCAAGACTAACGTTATAAACACATTCAACCGTTTGTTTGAGATGAAGGTAATACCTATCATTAATGCAAACGACGCAATCTCGATAAAACAGCTCGATTTTGACGAGAACGACACGCTTTCCGCGATAGTTGCGTCCTTGTGCGAAGCGGATCTGCTGGTTATGCTGACGGACGTTGACGGACTTTATGACGGCGACCCGAAGCAGCCGGGTTCAAAGCTTATTCCTGTGGTAGAGAAGATAACGCCTGAAATAATTTCAGCGGCTCAGGGCGCAGGAAGTGCTCTTGGTACCGGCGGAATGCTGACGAAGATCGAAGCGGCTCAGATCGCTACCGAAGAGGGAATTGACACGGTAATTATCGGAAATCAGGATCCCGATCTCCTGTATGAGCTTTTCGAGGGAGAGCCTGTATGTACATATTTCAAGGCGGTCAAGTGACAGAAAGAGGTTAGTATGGAATATATCGAACAACTGGGCGCAAATGCAAAGGCTGCTGAGCCGGAGATCTCTGCGCTTGGAACAAAGGATAAGAACAGAGCGCTCGCGGCGATTTCCGCTGCTCTTCGCTCCCATGTTACCCAGATAATCGGAGCAAATCAGCTTGATATCGAAACGGCGCGGAAAAATGGAATGTCCGAAGCCATGATCGACCGACTGACACTTACAGAAGTCCGCATTTCCGGTATGGCGGACGGCGTGGACAAGGTGATCTCACTGCCCGACCCTATCGGCGAGGTCATCGGAGGAAACGATCTTCCGAACGGACTTCATGTAGTAAAGAAGCGCGTTCCAATCGGCACGATCGGAATTATTTTCGAGTCGCGCCCGAATGTCACGGTTGACGCGGCGGCATTGTGCTTTAAGGCTGGAAACACCGTTATTCTCCGCGGCGGCAGTGATGCGATCAATTCTAATAAGGCTCTTGTGAACCTCATGAGAGAGGCGCTGAAAAGCTGTGGTTGCAATGAAAACGCAGTCCAGCTTGTGGAGGACACTTCCCGCGATGTCGCAAATGCGATGATGAAGCTGAATAAATACATCGACCTGCTCATTCCGAGGGGCGGAGGCGGACTAATCCGCGCGGTAATCGAGAATTCCACGATCCCGGTTATCCAGACCGGCGAGGGCAACTGCCACGTTTATGTTGACGAAAGCGCTGATATCGACATGGCGGTGGAAATAATCAACAATGCAAAGACCCAGCGCCCTTCCGTCTGCAATGCGATCGAGAATATCCTTGTACACGAAAAGGCAGCGCCGGAGTTGTTCCGGAAACTTTCCGAAAAGTGGCAGGGAAAGGTCGCGATACGCGGAGATGAAGCCACTTCGAAGCTTGTGGAAGTGGAGAAGCTCGCAGATGATACTGACTACGCGACAGAGTTCCTTGATTACCGCATAGCTTCAAAGGTAGTAAAGAGTATAGACGAGGCTATCGCCCACATCAACCGCTTTGGCACGAAGCACAGCGAGTGCATTGTCACCGAAAGCCTGCGCAGCGCCGATCTGTTTCAGCAGCGAGTTGACGCGGCGGCAGTGTATGTGAATGCAAGCACACGATTTACGGACGGGTTTGAGTTTGGACTGGGCGCGGAGATAGGCATTTCCACCCAGAAACTCCACGCAAGAGGCCCCATGGGACTTGAAGCGCTCACCACCTATAAGTATCTGATAAACGGAAACGGTCAGATACGCAGTTAAAAAGAGGTTTTTATGGCAAAAAAGAAAAAGCATTCCGCTCAAAATCAGCAGCCGCAGGGCGAGCGGGTAATAAATCAGCTTTTCGGCTCGCTTGAGCAGGAGCCGGATATCGAAAGCGATATCGCGGAGCTTGGAGGCAGCTCAGAAGCAGAGCAGACAGAGCCTGTCAAGCAGAAAAAGAGCAGATTTTTCTTCGGCTTTGCGGTTTTCGTTATTATTATGGCTGTCATCGGAGTTATTTCGTCTGTGCAGTTTGTTGCGAATGTGACCGCAAATCTGCTGGATAACACGTCGCTCAAAAACGAGTTCGCCGCGTTTATTTTTCCAGTGGTGGTAAACGATATTGCGCCGTTTGAGGAGGCGGACGAGATCCCGGATTCCTCCAAGATCTCCTGCGCGATCTGGAATATCCTGCTGAACAGTGACACCTCACAGTTTGAGCGTGACGAGGGTACGGGTCTTTCCATTCCGGAATACAATGTCAATGCGTCCTGCCGTGAGCTGTTCGGTTCGTCAGTGTCCCTTGAGCACCAGACGGTAGGCACTGCGGAAGTTCGTTTCACCTACAACGAGGATACTCACACCTACACCGCTAACAAGAATATACGTTATCTCACCTACTCACCGCAGATAGTGAGCATTGAAGAGGACGGAGAAGTTTATACAGTAGTTGTTGGATATCTGCCGCCGACGGTTGCTGCGGTAGCAGGTATAAGCGGACTTCAGGCTCAGCCTGAGAAGTATATGGAATACACCATCAGCCGCTGGGACGGCAAGGACACACTGATGTCCGTGCGGTTCAGCGATTATCAGCCGGAAACCTCCGAAGTCGCTGAATAATTAATTCAAACCGGCACTTGAAATTTTTTCAATGCTGTGATATAATGATAAAAGCGTGTATTTTAGGTTACAAAAAACTGGTAAATTATTCCGGAGTAGTTCTCCGGCAAATAATAAAAGGCGTGATAAATTACGCTGAAATATTCCGAACAGGGAAGGATTGATCAACACTCATGAAAGAACAGTTACAGGCAATTAAAGAGGAAGCGCTCAACGCGGTAAAAAGCTGCGCGGATATGAAGGAGATCGAAGCGCTGAGAGTAAAATTTCTTGGCAAAAAGGGCGAGCTTACCGCTATCCTGAAGCAGATGGGCGGACTTTCCGCAGAGGAACGTCCCGTAATCGGACAGCTTGCAAATGATATCCGCTCCGACATCGAAAACGCGGTAAAGGAAAAGACCGGCGTACTAAAGTCCGCAATGACCGACCTGCGCTTAAAGACAGAAACCGTGGACGTTACCATGCCCGGCAAGCGCAGACTTATCGCAAAGCGCCACCCCATGAACATAGTGCTGGACGAGCTTAAGTCCATATTCCTCGGCATGGGCTATACAGTTGTTGACGGTCCCGAAGTCGAACTTGCTAAATACTGCTTTGACATGCTACTAACCTATGATGGACACCCCGCAAGAGACCCTAACGATACATTCTACATCAATGACGACGTCCTGCTGAGAACACAGACTTCTTCCGTTCAGATTAGAACCATGCTCAAGCAGAAGCCTCCTATCGCTATCATCAGCCCCGGACGCGTATACAGACGCGACGAGGTGGACGGCACACACTCCCCGATATTCCACCAGTGCGAGGGACTTGTCATTGACAAGAAGATAACATTCGCTGACCTCAAGGGAACCCTCGACACATTCGCAAAGAAGCTTTACGGCGAGGGCATGAAGCTGAAGTTCAGACCGCACCACTTCCCGTACACAGAGCCGAGCTGCGAGATTGATTTCCAGTGCTTCCGCTGCGGAGGCAAGGGCTGCCCGCTCTGCAAGGGCGAGGGCTGGATCGAGATACTGGGCGCAGGCGTCGTACGTCCCGAGGTGCTTGAGAACTGCGGCATTGATCCTGAGGAATACAGCGGCTTTGCATTCGGCATAGGCATTGAGCGTATCACGATGCTCCGCTATGAGATCGAAGATATGCGGCTTCTTTATGAGAATAACATGAAGTTTTTGGAACAGTTCTGATCTGAAAGCAGTTAATTATACATTAAGGAGAATACAAAAGTGGATTTATCAATGAAATGGCTTAACGACTATGTTAAAGCCGATATGCCGATAAAGGAATTCTGCGACGGAATGACCATGAGCGGAAGTAAAGTCGAAACCTATGCCGCTCAGGGCGCTGATATAACGAATGTAGTTGTGGGAAAGTGCGTTGCAATGGAGAAGCACCCTGACGCTGACACCCTCTGGGTTTGCCAGATAGATGTAGGCGGCGAGGCTCCTATTCAGATCGTGACATCTGCCCAGAACGTGTTCGTGGGGGCATTTGTTCCCGTGGCTTTGAACAACGCAACCTGCTACAACCACAAGGATATGTCCTACATGAAGATAAAGAAGGGCAAGCTTCGCGGAGTTCCCAGCGAGGGAATGATGTGCTCTTATGAGGAGCTTGGGCTTGAGCTGTCGGACGTTCCCTATACAAACGCTGACGGAATACTTATCCTTAACGATGATCCGGAATTCGACAAGATGACTGTTGGAATGGACATTCATGACGCGCTGGGATTCAACGATACCACCGTTGAATTCGAGATAACCAACAACCGTCCTGACTGCCTTTCCGTGCTTGGTCTTGCGAGAGAGGCTTCCGCGACCTTTGACCTCCCCCTCAACGTAAAGGAGCCGGAGTTCAAGGGAATTGACGGCAGCGCAAAGGACTTCATTGACGTTGAAGTACACAACACAAAGCTTTGCTCCCGCTATATGGCGGCAGTTGTAAAGAATGTAAAGATTGGCCCGTCGCCCCGCTGGATGGCTGAAAGGCTGAAAGCAAGCGGCGTTCGTTCGATCAATAATTTTGTTGATATCACAAACTTCGTAATGCTGGAATACGGCAATCCGATGCACGCGTTTGACCTTCGCTATGTCGAGGGCGGCAAGATCAATGTCAGAAACGCTCAGCAGGGAGAGAAAATAACAATTCTCGACGGTTCAGAGGTAACTCTCAGCCCCGAAATGCTGATCATCGCTGACGAAAAGAAGCCGATCGCAGTTGCCGGAGTTATGGGCGGCGAGTTCAGCGGAATTATGGAGGACACAAATACGGTTGTATTCGAGTCCGCCTGCTTCGATGGTGTATCCGTCCGCATGACCGCAAAGAAGATCAACAAGCGTACCGACGCTTCCTCGCGTTTTGAGAAGGGAATAGACCCGATCAACGCAAAGGCTGCGCTGCTCCGTGCGCTGGAACTGGTGGAGGAGCTTGGCTGCGGCGAAGTCGTAAGAGAATATATCGACATCGACAATGCAAAGAAAGTTCCTCATACTCTGAAGCATGATCCCGATTGGATCAATGCTCATCTGGGAATAAACATTCCCGCGGAGGAGCAGGTTGCTATCTTCAAAAAGCTTGGCTTTGGTTACGATAACGGCAGTGTTATTGTACCGAATACAAGAATTGACATCGAGCGCCAGTGCGATCTTGCGGAGGAGGTTGCAAGAATTTACGGCTACAACCGCATTCCCTCAACTCTGCCGCACCTTTCTTCCGTTGGCGAGGTAACTCCGCGCCAGCGCTTTGAGAAGAAAATGGTCGATGTAATGCTCTCTCAGGGCTTCTATGAAACCATGTCTTTCAGCTTCATTTCGCCGCGCTCCTATGAGAAGCTGCGTTTTGACGACAGCATGAAGAAGTCGGTAGTGCTTACAAATCCCCTCGGCGAGGATACAAGCGTAATGCGGACAAGTATGCTGCCCTCCCTTATGACGGTGGCTTCCACAAATCTGCGTTCCAGAAATCTTGAGGCGCGTTTCTTTGAGGTAGGCAGAATATTCCAGCCCACCGGAGAAAAACTCCCGGCAGAAAGCGATGTTCTCGGACTTTGCGCTTACGGCAGTGAGGAGGATTTCTTCACTGTAAAGGGCGTTATAGAGGAGCTTATGGACGCGCTGGTAATTGACGCGCGGTTCGTTCCTGTGAAGGACAACAAGACCTATCACCCCGGAAGATGTGCGGATATTTATGTCGGCGAGGAAAAGGTCGGCACGATCGGCGAGCTTCACCCGGCTGTTACCGAGGCTTATGATATTTCCTGCCGCGTATACTGCGCTGAGGTTAACATTCCTAAGCTGTTTGAAGCAAGGGGCGAGGAGCGCAAATACAAGCCGCTTCCCAAGTACCCGGCAGTTACGAGAGATCTAAGCCTTGTGTGCGATGACGAGGTGACCTCCGATGATATTATCGCGGTTATCAAGGCAAGCGCAAAGCACCTTGAGAGCGTTGCGGTATTTGATATGTACAAGGGCGAGCAGGTTCCGGAGGGCAAGAAGAGCCTTTCCTACAAGCTGGTTCTCCGCAAGGACGGCAGCATGACTGACGAGGAAGCGGACGCAGTTGTTTCAAAGGTGCTGAAAGCTCTTGCCGAAAAGAACATCACACTGAGAGCCTAAGGAGGATATCTAATGTCACATAAAATCAGAAAAATCGCCGCAGCTTCTGTTGCAGTTGTTTGCGCTGCTTCCATGTGCGGCTGCTCCGATACTGGATATATCGGAACTATAAACGGAATTCAGATTCCCACCGGAATGTATATCTACAATATCGCTTTTCCGGGATATGATGAGGCATACGGCAAAATTGAGGAGGAAATGTCCGCTGATACAGAAGCGGAAATAACCGTTTTCACAGAAAACATTGAGGGAAAGCCTGCTTCTCAGTGGTTAAAGGATTATGCCCTCGAAAGCCTCAAACGCTATGTAGCGGTCGAAACATTGTTTGATGAGTACGAACTGTCGCTTTCCGAGGAGGATAAGCAGGCAATAAACGACTATATCAGTACGCTTGATGACGATCTCGGATATTATGCAATGTACTATGGCATTGAGGAAAGCACATTCGGTGAGCACTATGAGAATATGGGCATCGGAAAAAGCTCTCTGCGCAGCTTGAGTGAGAATGGCTACAAGGAGAATTACGTTTTCATGCACGTTTACGGCGCTGATGGTCTTACCCCGGTGACCGATGATGAGATAAACAGCTATATCACCGAGAATTACGCTGCTGTAAAGCTGCTGAAGCTTGATTTCACTGATTATCAGGGTATCAGCCTTAAGGACGAAAAGGATATTCAGGCCGTAAAGGATCTTGCCCAGAGCTATGCAGACCGTTTCAATGCCGGAGAGAGCTGGGTAGATATTCAGTATGACTATGATTTAAGACAGGCTCAGTTTGACGCATGGCTTGACGCAGAGGACAAGTTCGCAGAGGAGCATTCCGAAACGAGCGAGGAGTCCGCTTCTGAAGAAGAAGTAACTTCCGATACATCTTCCGAAGCAGAGAGTGAAACATCAGAAACTACCACCTCTGACGCATCGGCAGCAGAGGATTCTGAAACAACAGAATCAGGCGCAGAAGAATCTACTTCGGAGGAAGCTCTTCCCACAGAGTCTGCTGAGGAAGCTCCCGCACAGACAGCGTCCACAAAGCCGGTAGTTTCCACCGACAACGCTGAGTATGACGCTTATGTTCAGGCTGCGATCGACGCTGCAACCGCAGAGAAAAAGGAAAGCGCAGACGAATGCGATCAGTTTATAGGAAAGGAAAGCTCTTCCCTTGACGAAGACCTTACCGAATATATCTGGAATACAGCAGCCGATGGAAAAGCGACTATATTTACCGATGATGAGAGCGGTAATTCAATTTATGTCGTTGTCCGTGAGGACGTCACCACAAAGGACAAGTGGAAGGAATCCCAGAACGAAAGCCTGCTTCATCTGATGAAGGAAGACGCCTTTGAGGAGCTTCTCAAGAGCACATACGAGAGCTATTCCGTTGAAATGGACAGCTATCTCGTTGACACCAAGTATGCTCCCGAAAAGCTCAAGGGCATAGGCAAGTAAATTAGACAGACCCGATCAAGCCAACCGCCAGCGTTATGCCGGCGGCTGGTTTTTTGATAGACAGAAAATTTGGAGATAATATGCTATTATTAAGTTTGAATGACGTGGCAATGTCCTTTGCGGACAGAACGCTGTTCAGCGGTGTAAGCTTTGATGTTTACGATGATGACAGAATAGGTTTTGTCGGAGTGAACGGCAGCGGAAAGACAACGCTTTTCCGAATGCTTCGCGGAGAGCATACGCCGGACGAGGGCGCGATCCATATCGCGGGAAGCTGCAAGATCGGCGTAATGGAGCAGTTCGCTTGCCGTGAGTCCTCAAAGACTCTGTATGACGAGGCGCTGACGGTATTTGCGTGGCTTGAGGATATGGAGCTTGAGCTTGAGGAGATTCACGACAGGATAGACGGAGGCAATCATTCGCCTGAAATAATTGAGCGCCAGACCATGCTTACAGAGCGGTTTGAACGTGAGGGCGGACTTACCTATAAGAGCCGGACAGCCTCTGCGCTGACCGGACTTGGATTCACTGAAAGCGATCTAAAGCTCCCGGTTTCAGTGCTCAGCGGAGGTCAGAAATCAAAACTCCAGTTGGCAAAGCTGCTTCTTTCCGACGCAAATCTGCTCTTGCTGGACGAGCCTACCAATCACCTTGACATTCAGTCTGTGGAATGGCTGGAACGATTTCTGAACGATTACCGCGGCGCATATATCGTCATCTCCCACGACAGATATTTCCTTGACAAAGTGACAAAGCGCACCATTGAGCTAGAAAACTGCCATATCCGCGACTACAAGGGCAATTACACCCGTTTCCTTGAGCTGAAAGCAGAGGACATGGAGCGCCGCCGCAAGGAATATGAAGCCGCAATGAAAGAGATCGGCAGGATAGAGGGCATAATCGAGCAGCAAAAGCGCTGGAATCAGGCGCATAACTATGTTACGATAGCCAGCAAGCAGAAGCAGATCGACAGGATTGCCGCTGATCTTGAGAAACCGGAGGAAGCTCCGGACGAGCTGAAATTCAGCTTCAAGTGCAATGACGGCTGCGGAAACGACGTATTTTCAGCGCAGGGAATTACGCTGAGCTTCAACGGAAAGCGGCTGTTCCGGAACGTTAATATAGACATAAAAAAGGGCGAGAGGGTATTCCTCATCGGAGGAAACGGCTGCGGTAAAACCTCGCTGTTTAAAGTATTTACCGAGCAATACACCCCTGACAGCGGCAGTTTCTCATATGGCAGCCGCGTTCAGTACGGCTATTTCGATCAGGCGCAGGCGGGGCTGACTGAAAGCAAGACCGCTATTGACGAGCTTTGGGACGCCTATCCGCGCATGACTGAAACTCAGGTGCGCACCGCGCTTGGTTCGTTTCTGTTTCGGGGAGATGATGTTTTCAAGCATATTTCCGAGCTTTCCGGCGGCGAGCGCGCAAGAATAGCGATACTGAAGCTCATGCTGTCCGGAGCAAATATGTTGCTTCTGGACGAGCCGACCAACCACCTTGATATTTCAAGCTGTGAGGCTTTAGAGAACGCGCTGATGAATTATGACGGAACTCTGTTCATAATTTCCCATGACCGATATCTGATAAATAAGCTCGCTGACAGGATCTATTATCTCACGCCTGACGGAGTAAAGGAGTATCTCGGTTCATACGACGCATACGCGCTTGCGGCAGAAAATTCCGTTCAGACAAAGCAGGAGGACAAGCCCGCCAAAACCGAAAAGGTGAACGACTACAAGCTGAAAAAGGAACGCGAGAGCGAAAAACGTAAACTGAACACGAAAGTTACCCGCGCCGAAGCAGAGATTGAGGAGCTTGATGGGCTTATTGAGCAGAAAACGAACGAGCTTTCCGGGCTGACGGACTACCAGAAAGCAATGGAGCTTTCCAATGAAATAGAGGAGCTGCGCCGCCGTCAGGAGCAGGCAATGCAGGTCTGGGAGGAAGCCTCCCTTGCATTGGAGGAGTTTGACAATGACTAAGCAGATAAGAGAGTATCTTGAGCATCTCCGGCAGTTCCTTGATGCGGAGCATACTCAGGAAGAATACGCCACAGAGCTGTCGCGGCTTCATGTGAGGATAGGATTTTTTTCCCACGAACGGCTTATTCACCTGCTTGTAACTCTGGGATTTGCGGTGTTCTTTCTGATTTCCCTGTTTATGTCGCTGACTGTCGGGGGAGTTGGATTGTACATTCTTACGGTGCTGTTTCTGGTGCTTCTTGTGCCGTATATAAAGCACTACTATTTTCTGGAGAATTCAGTGCAGAAGATGTATCTTAACTACAATCAGCTTGAGCAGCTTGCAGGAGGAAAAGCATGAACGGTGATATGGTTTCTAGACATTACAGGGTAGGGGACGAGCAGATCGACAACGGATATATTCAGGAGATAATAACTCCGCTGTGGTGGTCTGTCAGCATTTATGACGGTGAAACTGAGATGTATGACGCTCTTGAGAGGTTCACAGAGCCTCAGCGCTATGTCTGGGCTATCCAGTGGTATATTTCCGAGGTGGAAAACGGCGGACACGATCAGTTTTTCTTTAATTCCACAGGCATTGTCTGGCAGCTTGCGCTTGAAGGTCTGCGGGAAATAAATTGTCCTCAGTATGAAGAGATCCTCACCGAAGCGGTTCAGCGCATGGGCGGAAGTCCCTCCTTTGACCGGGAGGAACGGTGGCAGGAAGCAGAAAGGCATAATGCGGAATTTGACGACCTTGACGACCAATTTTACGGCAGCGATTCCTTATTGGAGAAAGCGCTGTGCGACTATATTCAGGCTAACCGCGAGGCATTCTATTTTGACGGTTATGTCGATATTCCGGAGCAATTTGCGCCGGACGAAGATGAATATGACGATGAATAAAAAAGAGCAGGGAATTAAAACCCTGCTCTTTTAGTTAGTTGCATTATTCGGTAATGAACTTTTCAACCTCAGTTGCAAGCGATGTTGCAAGGGCGGAAAGCTCCTCGCTGGAGGCTGCGCTTTCCTCAGCCGTTGCCGTGGTGGAGTGCATTCCGGATTCGATGTAGGAAATTCCCTCGGTAATGTCGTTGACCGCCGACTGCTGTTCGGCTGCGGCAGTGGTAATATCCTGCATCTGTTCGGAGATCTTGCTTATTCCGCTTACAATGCTGTTCATTGCGGAGTGAGCGTCGTCTGCAAGCTGTGTACCCTTTTCAACTGCGGTAAGCGAAGCGTTAATGAGGTTCGTGGTATTTTGAGCGGCTTCTGCGCTCTTTGCAGCGAGGTTTCCTACCTCGTCAGCAACTACCGCAAATCCCTTGCCGGCTTCACCGGCTCTTGCAGCTTCAATAGAAGCGTTGAGCGCAAGAATGTTTGTCTGGAACGCGATATCCTCAATTGTCTTGATTATGTTCTTTATTGAAGCTGACTTCTCCTTGATGTTCTCCACTGCTTCAAGAAGCTCTTTCATCAGCTCACCGCCAGCCTGAGCATTGTCGTTTGCCTCCTGTGCAAGAGCGGCAACATTGCTGGATACATTGGCGGTATTGTCAGCCTTTTCATGAATTTCATTGATAAGGTTGGAGATCCGGTCTACTGCCTCTGCTTCCTTGATAGCAGTTTCGGAAAGGCTTGACGCGCCCTCAGCAACCTGACCTGCGCCGGATTGAATATTACCTACGCTGTTCTTCACTGCGGTCATAGCAGAGTTGAGAGCGGAGGAAATCTGGTTCAGAGAGGTTCCGATAGTGACGAAATCCGCCTGATACTGAACATCGGAGGAAACGGTAAGATCACCGTCAGCCAGCGGCTCCAGCACTGCCCTGATATCGCTGATATAGGTGCGCAGCGTTTCAACTGTGCTGTAAAGGGATTGCTCAAGGATCATTGTTTCATCTCTCGGAGCCTCTACCTTGAACGGAGTGGTAACATCTCCCTCTGCGAGAAGCTTTAGGCGATCCGCAGTCTTAACTATCGGATTAGAAATATTATTCGCTACTTTTATTGAAATAATAGTTCCGAGGAACATAAGCAGCAGACTAACCGCAAGACCTATACCGAGGTCGATAAGAACGCTTGTTAATACCTGATCATAATTTCCGCTTGCTGCAATGACCCAGCCGTCGGTACCTTCAATCGGCATATAGTATGTCAGAAGTGTGTTCTTGCCTGTGGAGTAATAGGTAGAGCCTTCTTCTCCGCTGAGCATTGCTTCCGCGAGGGACTTTTCACCGGAATTTTCGCTCGAAAGGTAGTTTGTCATGTTCATAACAAGGCTGGTGTCGCTTGAAGCAATGACCTGTCCATTCTTATCAAGTACAACGATGTTGCTTCCTTCACCCATGTCTATTCTGTCAAGACCGTTGGAAAACATGGTGGAATCAAGTCCGCCGTAAATCACATATTTCTTTCCGGAGTAGGTCACTGGGGCAGCCATCATTGTTGTAACGCTGCCATCGGTTTTTCTGATGACAGGAGCGGAAATAGCAACCTTATCTTCGTTAAAAGCTTTCTTGAAGTAATCACGGTCTGATATGTTTGTGTCATTATATGTAGAGCCGTCTTCGTATGCAATAGAGTAATCCTTGAACAGAGATGATGCAGCAAGATTAGCCAGATTTTTCTGGCGTTCAACAAGCGGTATGGACTGGTCGATTACGTTTGGACTCATACCAGCAGATTTTATTTCGAGCGAAAGAGCATTAATAGTGTTTGAAATAACCTCTCCATAGGACTGCGCCAGTGCTTTTGTCTGGTTATTGTAACTGCTGATATATGCAGATGAAATGCAGATGCTCATTACGATCATAAGCGCCGAAATGCACACTATAACACTGATCAGGGACAAACCAAGAATGCGGTATTTTATTTTCGTTGTCTTTTTCTCTTTTTTCGGGGATGAATTCTTTGATGTTTGGGCTGTGGTAATATTGCTCATATTATCGTCCTCCAGATTTTTTATGGCTGCGTTGACAACGATAGCCATTTTTTTTACAAACAAATTATATCATACTTTTTGCAAAAAATCAACAATTTTTTTAAAAATACAGTGTTTTTTTTGTCGAAAACAGATAATTTTTACTCATCTGTACATTTATTATACGATTTTATTTCTATATGTGAAATTATGGAAGTGTCAAAGTGCATAAAACACATTAACAGCTTCTATTGAATATATACAAACCGCTGAAAATGCTTGCAAAATATCACAAACCACGTTTTTGAATTTGACTTGAACCGACAAAAGTAGTAAAATTAAAACTGTTCGGATACATCAACGATATCTTGGATAT
This sequence comes from Oscillospiraceae bacterium, assembly GCA_017829075.1. The sequence continues at coordinate 112,789 of JAGAJA010000012.1, forward strand.
CGTCCTCAATCGACTGCTGAAACGGCTCAGTGGATTTATCGGCTGCCTCGCTCAGGTCAACAGGCTCGCAGGAAATGCTGCTCCAGCCCGCGGCGCTGAACATACTTACTGTGTAGCTTTCCACGTCCTTACGCCAGCCGTTTTCATCGGTGGTATACAGATTTAGTACTACCATGTCGTTTTCAATGATGTAGTATTCTATACCTGCAAGCTCACGCCCCGTTTGATGTTTGTAATAGTTTTCAGCGAGGGCGGCAAGCTTTTTCGCCGGATAGAATGTGAAATTCTCTGACGATACACCGGAGAGAAATTCCAGCTCGTCCTGAGTCCCAAGATATGTCATGTGGATTATTATATGCCCCTCGTCGGTAGTTTCAAGCTCCGTATTGTACGGTATTCGTTCTTCTCCGACATACATTGTCATGTGGCTGCCGTTTATGGAGTAAACGAAATCCACGCCTTCTGCGTCCGCCATAGGAATAAGCTCTCCGTGAATTCCGTCCTCGTCAAAGATGTAGAAATTTCCAGTGTCGTCGGTATAGGTGGAAGTCCAGACACCCGGAGTAAAATAATCTGACGGCGTTATTTCAAGCGCTGCGAGGGGATCGACGGGGGAGAGTTCATTCTCCTGAGGAGCAGGCTCCATTGTTTCTGTGAACGGCAGCTCTGGCTCGTCAATAACTCCGTCTGTGTATGCAGATGTTGAAGCATCAGTGCTTTCCGGAGGCAGACTCTCTGAGTTAATATTGCAAGAGCATAGGAAAAACGGCAGCGCCGCTGCAAGGATAAGTGTCTTTTTGTCCATATTTCTGCTTCTTTCATTTAATTTATATAGTCATATTTAGTCTAACATATTTTTTCCTCCGTGTCAATCACAGAATATGTCAGACAACGCCGTTAAGTGATTTTTTTCCCCTTGACCGGAATTACCATAAACTGTATAATTGTACTGTGTACAAGTATATATACAGGGAGGTCGTATTATGGGAACAGCGGGGATATTGCTGCTGGCGGCGGGGCTTTCTATGGACGCATTCGCGGTGGCGGTGTGCAAGGGCTTGTCCCTCGGCAGAATAAAGCTTAAGCACGCGTGTATTGTCGGAGCATGGTTTGGCAGTTTTCAGGCGCTTATGCCTCTTATCGGATATCTTCTCGGCAGCGCTTTTTCGCAGCTTGTTTCTGAGGTAGATCACTGGATCGCCTGTGGACTGCTGACGATAATTGGAGGTAACATGGTTCGTGAAGCGCTCAGCCGCAATGATGAGGAGGAGCTTCCAGACCCATCGCTGTCGCCCACGGTTATGCTGCTCCCGGCGGTGGCGACAAGCATTGACGCTCTCGCAGTCGGAGTGACCTTTGCGTTTCTGGACGTACCGGTGCTTAAAGCTGTGGGAATTATCGGAGCAATGACGTTTATACTGTCAGCGCTTGGCGTGAAGCTTGGAAGCCTGTGCGGGGCGAAATATAAGTCAAAGGCAGAGCTGGTCGGGGGAATAGTGCTGATAGTCTTAGGGCTGAAAATCCTCGCAGAGGGTCTTGGCTGGCTCTGAAATAAAAGATGTGTAGAACACAGGAGATATAAAATGAAGTACATAAAGCAATTCGGAATCATACTGCTGATAACATTTATCGGTGAAATTCTTCATGCGCTGCTGCCGGTTCCTGTTCCTGCCGGAATATATGGAATAATTATACTGTTTGCAGCGCTGAAAATAGGCATCATACCGCTTGCAGAGGTAAAGGACGCGTCAAAGTTCCTGATACAGGTAATGCCGCTGATGTTTATTCCGGCGGCGGTGGGGCTTATTGACACATGGGAGATAATCGCGCCGTCATGGCTTCAGTTCATTCTTGTTACAGTTATCACCACCATTGTGGTTATGGCGGTTTCAGGGCTTGTTACTCAGGCGGTCATTCGCCTGCGCGGCAGAAAGGCGGCGGGGAAATGAGCGAGTTTCTTTCTGAATCGGCATATTTCGGAGTACTTATAAGCCTTGCGGGATATGGACTTGGAGCATTGCTTAAAAAGCGCTTTAAATCGCCGCTTTTTAATCCGCTGCTGATCTCAATAATTCTGACTATTCCTATGCTGCTTCTGCTGCATATTGATTACCAGACCTATTATTCCGGCGCGAGATACCTGTCGTGGCTGCTTACTCCGGCGACTGTTGCGCTTGCAGTACCGCTTTATGAGCAGTTTGAGCTGCTAAAGCACAACGCCGCTGCGGTCATCGCCGGAATTATTGCCGGCGTATTGTCAAGCCTCGGCAGTGTTCTCGGACTGGCGGTACTTTTCGGCTTTTCACATGAGGAATACATCACATTTCTTCCAAAATCCATCACTACCGCTATCGGAATGGGAGTGTCTGAGGAGCTGGGCGGTATTGTTCCGATAACCGCCGGAGTAATCATAATAACCGGAGTTTTGGGAAACATTCTCGGAGAGCTTGTATTGAAGCTGTTCCGGATAAAAGAGCCTGTCGCAAAGGGCATCGCGCTTGGAACTTCTGCTCATGCGATAGGTACGGCAAAGGCTATGGAGCTTGGCGAAGCGGAGGGCGCAATGAGCAGTCTTTCTATTGCGGTTTCCGGAATAATCACCGTTGCCGGAGCTGCTCTGTTTGCGAATTTATACTGATTACTGAATAAAAAAGCGGCTGCGTTACCTCACGCAGCCGCTTTTGCTATGTAATTTATCCAGCGTTAGATCCGTCAAGTTTTTGCTCAAACTCGTTCACCGGCAGGGGCTTATCAAAGTAGAAGCCCTGCGCAAGGTAGCACTTGCAGTCCTTGAGCAGCTTTACCTGCTCGGCTGTTTCAACTCCCTCAACGATACATTCCAGTCCCATATCCTGTGACATAGTGATTATATGCCGAAGCATTTTCACCTTTGACTGATCCTGATTTTCCTCATGTGTAGGCAGGAAGCTCTTGTCGATCTTGAGTACGTTCCACGGCATCTCGCGGATCAGATTGAGTGACGAATAGCCCATTCCGAAGTCGTCCACAGAGGTGCTGATATTCTGCTCGCGCAGACCGTATACGATCTTTTTCAGCTCCGCAAAGTCCACATCTGTGGTCGTTTCGGTAAGTTCGATCTCAATATATTTGTGAGGAACATTATACTTGTCGATTATGCTGATGATAGTGTCCAAAAGATCCTCATCACCGAGGTGAAGTCTTGACAGATTTACCGATACCTTGACTACCTCTCTGCCTTCGTCAAGCCATCTCCGGATATCGCGGCAGACATGGGCGAGCATATAGAAATCAAGGGTGCAGATTGCCTTACTTCCCTCCAGTACCGGAATAAATTCTCCCGGAGGAACTATTTTACCGTTTCTGAACCAACGACAGAGCGCTTCCGCGCCGGCGATCTGGTAATTGCTGAGCAGCGTTTTCGGCTGATAGAAAACCTTGAATTCCTCATGAGCGATCGCGCTGGGGAAAGAGTCTTCGATTTCTCTGATCCTCGTCTGTCGTTTCATTATTCCCTCGTCAAAGAAGAGGAACTGACGTTTGAAAACGTTTCTTGCAAGCTGACACGCAGAGCTTGCTCTGTCCATGATCTCCGAGGTGCTTTCCGTTCCCTCTGGGATAAGATAAAAGCCTGCTGTTGTTGAGATATTTATAGTTTCCTGCTGATCTCCGTAAATTACATATCTTCCGGAGAGATACTTCTTTACAAAATCCAGATTGTCCTTGAGGAACAGCGCCGCGAAATTATCTCCTCCAACCCGGCAGATACACTCATCTCCCGACAGCTTTTCATTCAGTCCATGAATGAACGATATCATTACTTTGTTTGCGACCTCACGTCCGAGCTTTTCGTTGATCGCAGAAAATCTCTTTATATTAAAGAACACTGCGCCATAGTCGCCGATCTGTCCACGATGAATAAGAGAACCGGCGGTCGTCATCAGATAGGGCAGGGCATTAACACCCAGCTCGCTGTCCTGAAGCGTAAGCTCCGACATCTGCTTAATAATATACCCACGTTCGGTGAAAACAAATATGCGTTTTTCCAGCATCTTGATCTGAGAGATTTCCTCTTCAGTCCAGTCTGGCTCTCCACAGGCGGGGTAAATAGAGTATTTTACAACGCCGCCGCGGATCATGGTTTCCTCGGCAGTAATGGAACGGCTTTCGTCCGCGTTTCCGTTGTCAAAATAAATGAAAGGTTCGCTGTGGTCGTTAGACTTGGAATTGCTTTTGTAAACGAAAGCTTTCATTTTTGATACTCTCAAGAAACTGCACAGCGGAGCAATGATTTCCGTAATTGCGGGGCCGCGGAATGATTTGATCTTTTCTCCCTTTACAATGAAATCATTCAGAAGCTCCACATATGTTTTATAATCAAAGCTCATCAGGAAGCACCTCCCTTTATTTCAAGCTGCGGAAGATCAATTCTGAATTCCGCTCCAGCATCTGTTTTTGATAGCTTGAACTCTCCTGACATTGTGCGAATAAGCGTCCTAGCAATGGACAAACCAAGCTCCGGAGCGGAGTTTGCCACGGTAAAATCGTCCGAACAGGAAATGATAGAATTGACCGTTTCTATCTGTTCATCGGTGACGTCAAGTATGTCTGTGCTGATCTTTATGTGGATCATCTCGGCATACGAGTGCTTTGATGAGGAAACTTTCACATCAATCCTTCTCGCGCCATGATCTGCGCTGAATGAAATGAGCTTATCTATCAGTTGACACATTCCGCCTGCGTCGCCCAAAAGCATTTCCGGAAGACTGTCGGATATCTCAAGACCAATGGACACACCCTCCGGAGAGAACCGCTTTTGAATATCCTCAATCACAGATCTTATCGCAGTACGCGGAGTATACTCTTCCTCGCTCATTCTGAATTGCTTTCCTGCGGTTTTCAGATATGTAATAGAATCGCGTATCATTCCGGAAGAACCGGATCCCTGATTGGTAAAAAGCTCCAGCGCCTCTTTCATCTGCTGAGGATCCTGTGATTTCAGCGCGTCCCTAGCCGTGCGGAGGTATTCTCCAGTAACACTCAGTATATCAGTTATCACGCTGATAATATAGTCCGACTGTGACCGAGCCGCTATTTCAAGGCTGCGGCTTTTCTCAATCTCCGCGAAGCTTTGGAGAGCCATGGAAGACAGCGCCTTTGCGATATCGCAAAGCAGCTTTGCGGATTTCCTTACCTGCTCTTCAGACAGTCTGACGGCTTTTTTTGCTTCTGCAATATAAACATCGGGGTCAATATTGTATTCTGTTGCTTTTTTGCGGCAAAGCTCCTCGTCCAGTTCACCTGTCAGCACCTGTCCACCAACGAAGCAGCCTATAAGACGACCGTTTACCATAATCGGCGCGGAAAAATCCACCAGACCCGCATGGCAGCAGTAGACGGCAGGAGTACCGGTTCGCATCGTTTCAAGTGCGCCGTTTTTGTCGCATTTTTTGCAGTAGCGCAGTCCAGGCTCTGTCCCTCTTATAACGTTGGTGCAGAAATTAAGGAAGTTGCTGCCCTCTGTCACAGGAACTCCCTCGGCATTGGTAGTGATAGCAGCCATGCCTGTATAATCTGAAAAGGCGTCCTGTATCTGCTGGAGCACCTCAGGCTTAATAAGCTGGGTAAGTGTAAAGTTTCTCATATAGTACTACCTCGACTTAATTTAGGAATTTATTGCATAGTACCTCAAAATATATTGTATCATCTTTACATTGTTTTGTCAAGTATTGTCATACCTAATTCACTTATTTTGTCAGAAACGTAGATATTAATTGAATAAAGTTACAAAGATCGCTTATGTTTTATTGAAAAAAATACAAAACCACTTGTTTTTTTTTTAGAAATGTGATAAAATAAAATCATACATGAGTATTTTTATAAGGCGGTGAGAATATGAGCGCTGACCCCGGTTTATGCCGAAGTAGAATTACAACAGAAATGCCGCAGGGGGCGCGCTTGTGGGGCTTCCTGCGCTGAATTGCGCTAAAAGGAAGTGTTAAATTTGGTAAAATATTACAGAAATATTGAAAACCACCTTTGTGAGATCGAAAAGGTCGAGTCCGGTTGCTGGATCTCAGTAATTAACCCGACCGAAACCGAGATATCCGACCTTGAGGACGACCTCGGAATTGACAGAGATTACGTCCGTGCTGCATTGGACGAGGAGGAGCCGTCCCGAATTGAAAGCGATGACGGAGTTACACTCATCGTTGTTGACTATCCAGTTGCCGAAACCGATAATAACCCAGACAGAACGTTGCTTTATTCCACGACGCCTATGTCAATAATCATCACCGAAAATAATGTCGTGACGGTAAGCGCCAAGGAGAATTCGGTCGTTGAGGACATTTCAAAGGGCGTAGTTAAGGGAATTCAGACAAATCTCAAGACCCGATTTGTTTTCACGATCCTTCTTCGCATTGCCGCACGATACCTGCAATATCTGAAGCAGATCGACAAGATCCAGAATTACGTTGAGGGAAATCTGCACAAATCCATGCATAACAAGGGACTTATCCAGCTTCTTGGTCTGGAAAAGTCGCTGGTATTCTTCTCGACCTCGCTCAAAGCAAACGAAGCGGTGCTGGAAAAGCTCATGCGCGGCAGATACATCAAGCTTTACGAAGAGGATCAGGATCTTCTCGATGATGTTCTGATCGAGGTTCGGCAGGCGATAGAGATGACAAACATCTATTCAAACATTCTCAGCACCACGATGGACACTTTCGCGAGCATAATCTCCAATAATCTGAACATAGTCATGAAGCGCATGACCACTCTTACTATCATAATTGCAGTCCCGACTATCGTGTTCAGCTTTTATGGAATGAATATCAACGAAAACGCCGGAGGACTTCCGCTTGCAAATGTGTGGTTTCCGCTGGTGATAAGCCTTGTGCTTGCGGTACTTGTGGGATTTATCATTAATATTACTCAGAAATTCAAATAAATATGCGGGCTGAGAAATCAGCCCGCTTCAGCTTGTCGAAAAACTCAGTTTTGCCCGCGAAGCGGGCTTTTGAAATCCGTTTTTTGCCCCAGCTCTGCCGGGGCAAAAAACACTTCTATCCGCACAACTGTGCGAACTGACAGCTTTGCTGTCAGTGAGTGCGGGCAGTGCGGATGTTCGGCGA